>PAOZ01000025.1 GCA_002708695.1 Methanobacteriota archaeon
AAAAGCTAAAGGTGCAGAAATATTAATCGGAACTGCTTCAGAAATGAAAAAAGAATTTGTTGAACAACAAGGAATGATTTATGTTTCTCGAAAAGAAGATTTTGTAAAAAAATGTAAATCTTTAACCAATGCGAAAGGAGTAGATCATGCTTTAGATCCTGTTGGAGGGAAGCACCTTATGAAATCCTATAGGGCATTATCTAATGGAGGGAAGTTATACTCCTTCGGAGCATCTTCCGCTATCCCTGGAAAGAAACGAAATATTCTAGCTGCTGTTAAAATGTGGTGGCAAATGCCAAAATTTGATCCACTTCGAATGATGAATTCAAACAAGTCTGTATTTGGAGTCCATCTGGGAACTTGGGAAAAAGATGAGATAATGATAGAACAAATGCAAGACATTGTCAATATGTATCAAAATGGTAAACTTTCACCAATTATTGACTCAATTTTCAAATTAGACGATGTATCGAAAGCACATATTCACATGCATAATCGAAAAAATAAAGGAAAAATTCTACTCGACTGTAGAAATTAAGAGGGTATCAAATGCAGGGTGAAAATGAAACAAATGTTCAAACTAAATCAAGGAAAAAATTCATCGCATTCTTGATTGCTATTATTCTAATATTCAGTGGACCAAGGTTAGATTCGGATTTAGGAGAAGAATGGATAGTAGGTGAGGAAAGACCACTTATTTTTGCCCATAGAGGAGGAAGCACACTATTTCCAGAGAATACAATGGTTGCATTTGATGGCGCTGCTAAGTTAGGAGTAGATGTTATTGAAATGGATTTTCAACTCACTTCAGATAATCAATTAGTAACGATGCATGATGATACGGTTGATCGCACAACAAATGGCACAGGTTTAGTTCGAGAAATGAATTTAGACGAAATTCTCAATCTAGATGCATCTGTAAATTTCCTAAATTCCGAAGGAGAAAATCCTTGGAATGATACTCATGTTCCACCACTAACAATTGAACAGGTATTGGATAAATTCGAAGAATCACCTCATCGTCTAAGTTTTGAAATTAAAAATGAAGGAGAAGAAGGAGAAATTGCTGCAGAACTGATGTTTAATGCAATTGCACTTCGTCAGATGGAAAAACGTATAGAAGTAGGTTCATTTCATATTGAATCCTTACACGCTTTCAGAAATATTAGTCAAGGAAATATTGCAACATCAGGAGCCGAATCAGAGATCCAAAAATGTATACTCTTCCCTATGATTCAACTCGATAGATGGTGGCTTGATCCAGGACCTGCTTCCGTTCTCCAAATCCCAGTAGAATGGGGTGGAATTAATCTGGCAACAGAGGGAATTGTTGAACGAGCACATCAACATGGTCAAGCAGTCCAGTACTGGACCATAAATGAATTAGAAATGATGAATCATCTCATTGAAATCGGTGCGGATGGAATAATGACGGATGACCCGATTCTTCTCCGTCAGGCTGTAAAGGATGCAGGATTTGAATTACCGGAACCATGGGAATTCGACGAATCATAGACGAATAGGTCTTGTAGCGCCACATGCTTGACATTTCATCAGAGTTGTTCGATCTTCTTTTACAAAATGTGTATCTGGGGCATTACATTGATTGCACAGAATATATGTCTTCACATAGTTGACAATTTTTCCTCTGATTCTTTTAGGGGGGATTCGACCCTTGAACATTACACGAACCGATTCTCTAGTTCCTGAAGTTCCGAGTTCATTCAATAAAAATTGATACACATGATTAGGGTCTCGATCCATCTTTGAAATTAATTCTGAAAAATTTCTAATTATTGTCTGATTACCCTCTATTAATATTTCAGGATCAGGGAGAGTCCAACGAGCACGCTCACTAATTTCAGTGGGAATTTTGTCTCTAGCACGGTCCAATAGCGACTCGTACTCAAAATCAACCATAAGCAGCCGAACCCCAACCCCCATTTCAATCTCACCACACATTAAGGCGCTGCATTGATGCACCTAGCCCAGATGTAAAGAACCATGAGTGATGAAGTACAGGTGCTTTTCACAAGATTACATCCAGATGCTGAGCCTCCTATGCGAGGTAGTACTTTAGCAGCAGGTTGGGATCTAAGAACAGTAGAAAAATGTGAAATAAAAAAGGGAATATCTACTAAAGTGCCTACGGGATTAGCAGTTTCAATTCCCGCAGGATATGAAGGGCAAATTCGAGCAAGGTCATCCTTAGGGGCAAAGGGAATAATTTTACCAAATGGAATTGGGACAATTGATGCAGATTATCGCGGCCAGATTCACGTACTAATGACATGGATTGGAGAAGGTAATTCAACGATAATCGAAGAAGGTGAAAGAATTGCTCAATTGATCATCGCTCCAGTACCAAACGTTAGTTTTGTTGAAGTGAATTCTGACAAATTAGGAGAAACTGAACGGGGTGGCGGCGGATTCGGAAGTACCGGCAGATACTAATGATTTGCAAAATTTAGTCGGTGGATTGAAATCAATTGGATTAAACCACACGTCGGTCAATATGGCGCTGAGCATAGATGAACTCAGAACAAAAGCGAATGAACTACTGAATAGTGGCCTGAATACTCAACAAATAGCAGACGAATTATCTGTATCTCAAACCACAGTAAAATGGTTAGTAAACGAAGGAACAGTAGATTCTCCTCCAGATGATATTAGAATAGGTTGGAGAACTATTGGGGCTAGAGCAACGAGGATTGAAGCTATTGGACTAATTCTTGCAGATATTATTGATGAAGAATTGGAAGGAGACATTGACACAATTGTCGGCATTAGCATTAACGGAATTGCCTTTGCTCAATCATTAGCAGGACATATTGATGCTGATTTTGCAATTTTCCGTTCTGTTGATGGAGATGGTGGAGGGCATCTGTCAAACAAATATGGAAATGTTGGAGGTAGAAATGTTGCCATTATTGACGACGTCTTATCTACTGGTTCAACGATGAGTAAAACAATTCAAGCTCTTCGTTCAGAAGGTGCAAATGTTTCACTATGTATGGTTTTAGTCAACAAGACTGAACGAAATGAAATCGATGGTGTTCCACTTCGTGGAATTATTAGAGCAGTAAATGTCTGAGGTTCACAGATGCACTGGGCAGAACGTACTGCAGTTAACCTCGCTCACAGAGGTGATACCCACCTGATTGCAGCAGGGATTACTCCCTCCGGAGAATTCCATATCGGGCATATTCGTGAAATCCTCACCTGTGATATGATAGTAAGAGCTTGCAATCATTCTGGGTTAAATGCAGAATTACTTTTTATCGTTGATTCAATGGATCCTCTAAGGAAGGTTTACTCGTTCCTATCAGATGATTATGAACAATTCATTGGACATCCGTTGTATCGAATTCCACCTCCTGATGAACAGGGAAAACCAATTTTTGATTCAGATTCAAGTTATGCGGAACACTTTCTAAATCCATTTCTAAACGCTCTTTCAGAATTGGGAGTTAAACTAAGAATTTCGTGGAATCATGAAGAATATGAAAATGGAAAATTCGAAAATGCCACACGTCTTTTTTTAGATAATCGTGAAGAAGTAGTCAGAATTTTAACTGACGTATCTGGAAGGCCATTGGATGAAGGATGGTGGCCTTACTCTCCTATAGGATACGATGGGAGTTTTGATGGGATTTCAATCACTGGCTGGGAAGATCCATTCGTTACATGGATAGATTCCGATGGAAAAATTGGAAAGTCGCATATTGGAACAGATCAAGGAAAACTGCCTTGGAGATTAGATTGGCCAGCAAAATGGAATTTTCATGGAGTTACTTGTGAACCATTTGGAAAAGATCATGCTGCATCAGGAGGAAGTTACTCGACTGGTCGATTATTGGTAGAAATTCTAGGGTCTAAAGCTCCTCATCCAGTACCATATGAATGGATTCAATTGAAGGGGATGGGACCGATGTCGAGTAGTGCAAATATTACGGTTGGCCCCTTGGAAGCACTAGAAATCGTACCACCCGAAATATTACGATATTTAATTGCTAGAAACAAACCGAATAGACATATTGAATTTGATACAGGAGGAAGTTTATTGGAAATGGCAGATCAATATGAAAGATTACTAGCAACTTGGAAAGAAGATGAAATGCCTGATGAAAATGCTACTGACAGAGTGAAAACTGCTTGGGAGGTAGATAGAGCAAAGATTTCCTTAAGTCAAACAGAATCAGATAAAGAAAAATTAGATCCAGTTGCAACAAATATCTCTTTTCGTCATCTTTCAATGCTAGCTCAAATTCGATCTAATGATGTTGATGTTTGGGACTCATTACAAAAATCTGGACTTTTGGATAAGCAACCTAGTAAATCGTTGAAGGACCGTCTTAGACGAATGAGAAATTGGATTGCATCAGAACACTTTCCAGAAGAAAATAAAATAATAATTCAAAAAGAACTCAGTGATGAGGCAAGGAAATCATTCAATCAGGGAGATTTGGAGTATCTCACTGAACTTCGAGATGCATATTCTAACTGCGAATGGAATGCATCAGAAATTAATAACAAAATATGTAATTTAGCCCGTAAACATGGAATATTTCTGAGAAATGCATTTGTAATATTATATCAAATTCATCTGGGAAGGCCTCACGGGCCACGATTAGCCGCAGTTTTGGCGGAAATTCCTAGAAACGATGCAATTGATGCTTTGGATAGAGCAATCAATTCTCTGGATTGACTAATTGAACTCACACCTATCGGCATCCTTCATATGTAGAGGGTGTATACTCGCTTCATGCCTGTACACTGCCCCACATGTGAGGCAGCAGTTGAAGCAACTGCAAAGTTCTGCTTACAATGCGGTCATGACCTACTGGTCATTGGACCAATTACGTCTACAGGACATGATGTTAGACAACTTAAGGAACTCATTAGATCAAGAACAGATTTGGCTATGGCGGACAAATTTGACCTAATTGCAAAAATTGAAGATGGAGCTAATCCAATAGAATTAGGCCTTGCAGCAGCAAGTGAAGAAGATGCAGCAATCGCGTTAGCTGCTGAATCTGCTCAACAGGCTACTAGTGAAAGTCCTACTGAAGCCGTTTCAAGTGCTGTTACTTCAGCACTTAGTGGAGGAATTACTCGGAATCCTGCTGCGGCTGCTGCTGCGGCTGCGATTTCCCATGAAACAAATGCTTGGTCACTAGTTAGTGGAGGAAAAGTTGACCTGAATAGTCCTGCTTTCCTACAAGCTATGGAATTAGGAATGGAAGCCAGTCATCACATTCATGATATTGCTGCAGGTGGAATTGAGGCATTAAGCAGCGAGGATTTGAAAGCAATTCCCGTTCTAAAGCCTCCGAAAAAATCATTCTGTCCAAAATGTGGATCCGATATTCATGCTCATACTATGCTCCAATGGAGAAAATGGAGAGACCACTCTGGAGAAGTAGTACAACTTCAAACACAAGCAGGGATGGAAACAGCAATTATTCAGACTGCAGCGCACTATCTTGCATCAATTGATGCTTTAGAATTGCAAGTACAAGAATTACAAGCAGCATTAGATGCTGCTGATCCTGATGCAGTAAAGGAAGCAATGGCTATAGAATTTGACAATGAAATAAGAGCAGAAATTTCGGCAGAATTAGAAGCCGCTCTCAGAGACCAAATTGAAGAAGAAATTCGTGCTGAATTAGTTGCATCAAGAACTATTTCCAGTCTAGCAGGAACAGTAAGTCGACCAATGGGGACTACATTCCGTCCAAAATCTACTCCTGCTGCTAAGCCGACACCTAAAAAGAAGGAAGAAAAAACTGAAACTAAGGAAGAAAAAACTGAAACTAAGGAAGAAAAATCTGAACCTAAGGAAGAAAAATCTGAACCTAAGGAAGAAAAATCTGAACCTAAGGAAGAGAAGAAGGAACCTGAAAAGAAGTCTGCTGCTCAAATGATGTTTGGCGGTGGACGTCAGAAGGTTTCGTTCGAAGGTGATGAGGGCGATAAGCCACAATGGTTCCTAGACAATGCTCTTCACACAATATATGACCCACATGGAACTGGAAAAGAACTCAAACCTAGAACTATTCTAGCAAGATCCTCGGATGGAAATGTAAGAGTCCAAGATGTAGTTAGAATCTATGGAGAACAAGGAATAGATGGGTTATCAGAACTAGCATGGACCAGCCCTCTTACACAGTACATCATTGAAGCATATGATACATGTTAGACTCGGAAGGTCTATTCGCTTACTGGCCTACACCTCTTCATGCCTGACGTCGGAGCGCTGTTACCATACTACTGGCGAACAATTTCTACAATGGATTTTTCAATTGGTTGGACAATGGGTCTAACTCACATAATTTCTCTTCTAGGATTAATTACTTCAATTGCCTTATTTTTCTTAGCTATGTTAATTATTAGAGCAAGACCAAAGGCTGCAGAAAATCGATTCATGTGCATTCTTCTTCTTGCTGAATCATGGAGAGTCCTCGCACAATGGTACAATCTTATACCCCTAGGTCCAGAATTCATTCCAATCATTCAATACTACAGAGTTGGATGGTACTTCTGTGGAATTTTATGCATTATGTTGTATATCTCCACAATAGCTTTCTATCCAACAAAACGAACTAAATTCATGAATAAAGATTCAATCAAGAATAACTTATGGTGGGTTCTTCCGGCTATAAGTGCAATCTTACTTGCATCAATGATTACTGCTAATGGAGGTCTGCAAGATACCATTGGAGGAACTATGCATGTCGATTGTAGTCAAGACATGGTCTTTGACGCTGATGGTAATCATCCTGCAACCCTAACTTATTCTCCTGGAATGGAAGAAACAACTGGCACATGCACTAAGGAACTATCTCCATACGTCTTCTTTGTACCAGAAGCAGGCTCTGGACTTAGTACTCTACTACTAATTACACCTGTATTTTCAGCAACAATTGCTATGTTCATGATGCGAAGCGCATGGAAACTTAGCAAATCAGAAGGAAGGGAAGATGATGCTAATGAGGCCCGTTCACTTTTCATAGGGTTTACAGGAAAAGCTACGATAAAAGGAATGGCTGTAATTTCAATTATTGCCACTACAGTGATGTTTGGTAGATTCAATCTTGCAGACATGACGTCAATCGAAAATGTTGATCAATTGGTAATCTACTTTTATTGTCTGTATGCTTTCTTATTCAGCATCCTACTAACAGGGATGTTTGAAGGATTCATGTTTACGTATGCAATTCTAAAGAACGATATTCTAGGAATTGATGAGAAATTAAGGCAGGCTTTCAGTACAACAATTTTTGCAGGTTTCGGAGGTATACTTCTTATCGCTGCTACAGAAACCATGGAAAGTTATATTCCAGGAGGAGGTTTAGTTGGAGGACTGATTATTGGTGCACCACTAATTGTTCTTCGTAAACCTATATTCTCTGCAATCAATAGTTTCTCAACAATGCTTATGCCAGAAGCGTTCACAAAAGCAGAATTATCTTACATTGAAGCGTATGAAATCGCTATGGAAGATCGAATTATTACTGAAGAACAACGTAAATTCCTCAAACTGCAAGCAAAGACATTAGGATTGGATCAAGAACGAATTGAGTACATTGAATCATGGTACAATTCTAATCTTGAGAATGAAGAAGAGTGAAAATCACGTTCCAATTAAACGCCTTGGTTCTGGAAGTCCTTCTCGAGCAACAGCGATTGCTTCTACTTCCATTCTAGCACCATTTAACGTAGTAACAAATGGAATATTCAATTCTACTGCCAATCTTCGCATCATGTTTCCGTCAAGAACAGCACCACCTGATTTTGAAGGTGTATTCAGGATAAGTTGAATGTCACCTTGACGCATCAAATCTAGAGCATCGGGGCTTCTACCTTCTGCAATTCTGTATGCAGTCGCAACTTCTAGTCCTCCTACATCTCTAAGAATTTGAGCAGTCCCAGAGGTTGCATGGAGTTGAAAACCCAACTCTTGGAGCCTAGAGGCATGTTTGATTACTTCATTCTTATCTGAATCTCGAACAGTAATGTAAACGCCACCTGATGTAGGAACGGGTAATTCTGTAGCCAATCTAGCTTTGAGATAAGCAGCGGCAGGATCTTCATGAGAACCCATTACTTCACCTGTAGATTTCATTTCAGGACCAGGAGCAGGGTCCAATCCTCTTAATTTCAAGAAAGGAAATACAGGGGCCTTTACGCAAACCAAATTGGTCTCTAAACGAGGATATTCTATCTCAGAAAGTTTCGTTCCAAGAGCTAATCTAGCAGCAATTCTAGCTAAAGGAATACCTGTTGATTTTGCTACAAATGGGAATGTACGACTTCCTCGAGGATTCACCTCTAGAACGTATAGAATATCATCTTTAATTGCATACTGAATATTGAAACAACCTTTGATACCTAACCCAACACCAATACGTTCAGTCCAATCTTCTACCTGTTCAATGATATCTTGTGACACATTTTGAGGAGGAATAAAGCAAGTAGAGTCACCAGAATGAATTCCTGCTTCCTCAAGATGTTCCATTATCGCTCCGATGAGAACTTCTTTGCCATCACAAACTGAGTCAACATCTAACTCCATTGCTCCACCAAGATATTGATCGACCAACAACGGCTTATCCGGAGCGATATAGGCTTCAGACATGTATGCATCTAACTGATTTTCATCAGTGAGTATCTCCATTCCTCTACCTCCTAAAACATAGGATGGACGAATAAGTACAGGAAATCCAATTTCTGAAACAGCGGCTCGAACTTCAGAGGGAGTAGCGCCGGTTAAGCCAGTAGGCATCCTCAATCCTTGCTTCTTTGCAAAAGATTCGAAACGTTCTCGATCACTTGCCTCATCTACTGCATCTGGACTAGTACCTATCAATTGAGTATCGATTCCCATTGAACGAAGATGATCCATTCTCTCTTGCATTGGCAATGCTAGATTAATTGCAGTTTGTCCACCAAATTGTAATAGAAGTCCGTCAGCATTCTCTCTTAACAACACTTCAAGAACACATTCCAAATTTAATGGATCAAAATATAGTCTATCACTAGTATCAAAGTCAGTAGAAACTGTCTCAGGATTATTGTTAATTAGAATTGCTTCATGACCTTCATCTCTAATTGCTTGAACAGCATGAACGCATCCATAATCAAACTCAATACCTTGTCCAATTCGAATAGGACCAGAGCCGATGACTACATGCCTACTTGCTTCTTTTCCATCATCATTTTGCCTTCTTTCATGAGGTACCGAATCAATTCCAGGAGGGGAAGAACCGCCTTCATAAGTAGAATAATAGTAAGGAGTAACAGCAGCAAATTCTGCTGCGCATGAATCTACCATTCGATATACTGGATGAATTCCCAGAGCATGACGTCGCTCCATTATTGCTAACGGACCATGAGAATGATCTAGTCCTTTGACTCCCAATGGAGGGAAGCCTGCTAAGGCATCTGAAATATGTGCATCAGTCATCCCAGCACCTTTCCATCTTCGAAGATTTTCTTCTGAAATATCTGAAGGTGAGCCTCCATGAGACATTATTTCCATTTCGTTGGATGCCAATGATTGGAAACGGTGAAGGAACCAACGAGTAATGCCACCTGTAACTTCGTGAACCCTTTCAATATCCCAATTTCTTCTAAAGGCTTCAATTAATGCCAACATTCGCCTATCTGTTGGAACTCTAAGCCATTCTTCTAATTTAGAATCTGAAAGTGGTTCAGCAGCACGTTCAATTTGCCCTTCGCCCTCTGATTCATCAGCCAAAGTAAGAGGTCGAGGATGAGGATTTCCAACCTCTAAAGATGCGATTGCTTTCAAGAAGGCTTCCTCAAACGTTCGGCCAATCGCCATTACTTCTCCTGTACTCTTCATTGATGTACCTAATGTTCGATTAGCAGTTCGAAATTTATCAAAAGGCCACCTAGGTATCTTCACCACACAATAATCCAAAGTTGGCTCAAATGCTGCAGTAGTGCCCTTTCCAGTTATTGGATTTGGCAATTCATCTAATGTATATCCTACAGCTATCAATGCTGCCATCCGAGCAATTGGATAACCAGTTGCTTTAGATGCAAGTGCAGAAGATCTACTTACACGAGGATTCACTTCAATAGTGCGATATTCTCCTGTTTTCTGATTAAATGCAAATTGTACATTACATTCTCCCTTAATATCTAAACGTCGAATTAAGCGTAGTGCAGCATCACGTAACATTTGATGATCTCTATCTGATAATGTCTGCTGTGGGGCAACAACTGTAGATTCTCCAGTATGAACGCCCATTGGGTCTATATTTTCCATGGTACAAACAATAATGCAATTATCTGATGCATCTCTCATTACTTCATACTCATGTTCCTGCCAACCGAGAATACTCTCTTCAATTAACACCTGATCTATCCTACTGTGCAATATTCCTTGACTGGCAATTTCAACCAATTGGCCCTTATCCCAAGCGGTCCCTCCTCCTAATCCTCCTAAAGTAAACGCAGGACGAATCAAAAGGGGATACCCGCCTAATTCTTCTGCTGCTTCTAAGACTTCATCGATTGAACCACATGCAATTGCCTTAGGAACAGGGAGATCAATTTCTTCACAAACTTGTTTGAAGCGATCTCGATCTTCTGCATCATCAATTGCTTGAAGATCACAGCCAATTAATTCTACATTCAATGCATCCAATGTTCCATCATGAGCTAAAGAACTAGCAATATTCAATGCAGTCTGGCCTCCCATTCCTGCAAGTAGGGCATCAGGTCTCTCGATTTCTAAAATTCGTTTTACTACATCTGGTAGAAGAGGTTCAATGTAAATCCTATCAGCCATAGATGGATCATTCTGAATTGTCGCAGGATTACTATTCACCAAAATTACTTCATATCCTTCTGCTCTAAGTGCACGGCATGCCTGAGAACCAGAAAAATCGAATTCTGCGGCTTGACCAATTCTGATTGGACCACTCCCCAATAATAGGATTCTATGGATATCAGTCCTCTTAGGCATCACTTCTCACCTCCAATCAGACTGGGAGTTGCAACAGGCTCCAATGGAGAAGGAACTGTTGACCCCAAATGTTCAGCAACAATTGCAGAAAACCTATCGAACAATGGATTTGCATCATGAGGACCAGGGCAAGCTTCAGGATGATATTGTATTGAAAATGCTGGACGTCCTACAACATCCAACCCTTCTACGGTTTTATCATTGGCATTAACATAACGCACTGTGACTTCTGAATCGATAGCATTGGGCTCAACATCAGAACATGCTCCAGTAGGATGTGCGGCTAACATTCCTTTCTTTGGATCTGCTATAGCAAAACCATGATTTTGGGAGGTAATACTAACGGTATTGTCCATCAAATCAACAACTGGTTGGTTTGCTCCTCGGTGTCCGTAGAGCAATTTGTAGGTACGAAGTCCGGAAGCAAGACCAAGTAACTGGTGACCTAAACAGATTCCCATAGTAGGAAAACCTGAGGAAACAGCTTGGGCAAGGACTCTGCGGGCTGATGTCGCCGCACCTGCGTGCGCAGGATCTCCTGGACCATTGGAACAGAAAAATGCATCAGGTTCCCATTTGGAAACCAATAATTCAAACTCTGAGTTTGCAGGAACCCATACTACCTCGAACCGGCGACATAATTCTCTCAAAATATTGAACTTAACTCCACAATCAATAGCAATAAGCCTAGGGAGAGGATTACCACTTCCATCCAAGGCACCTGGATTGAGCAATACATCATCATCTCTTGAAACAAGATCTACTAAATCTTCCAAATCAGGGCTTGTTGCCTTAGCCAACCTTGCTGAGAGGGCATCTTCTTGCTCCAAAGGGCCGAATACGCATAACAAAGTTCCATATTCCCTTACTCTTCTAGTAATTGAACGAGTATCAACTCCTTGGATACCAGGAACTCCGTGAGCGTGAAGTAAATCATGGAGAGAGCCTACTGAATCCCTATGATCAGGAATATCAATTGCTTGTTTACAAACAACACCTCTTGGCCAAACTTTGCTTGATTCAGAAATACCTGGAATTACACCATAATTTCCCAACAAAGGCCACGTAAATGTAAGTACTTGGCCTGCAAAAGAGGGGTCGGTTAGAGATTCTTGAAAACCAGTCATACCTGTTGTAAATACTAATTCTCCTTCTGCAACTACTGAAGCACCAAATAAAGTGCCTTCATAGCGTCCTCCATCTGCAAGTAAAAGGACACCCTGCCCGTGAGCAGGATCAAATTCCGATAGGCTTCCATCGACTAAACGATCGGCTGCATCTTCCTCAGAAAATGGTTCAACGACCCCAGGTATACCCGCGCCGGGGGTGAAACCTATCCGGCCAGAGTTCTCCGACATCGTCTTGGTTCGCTAAGAACGCTCCTTAATCATTGGCGGTAAGAAAGGGGTAATTTTGCATTCAAAGAGAAAAATTCAAGATAAATTTGAAGATTCTTCCGAAGACAAAATTTGTTTCCCAGATTCCATGGGAACTACTGTTATACCACCTGTAAAATTAGATGCATCAGCCCCATCAGGGTTCCAACTTTGAAGAAATACAGCTAAAGCTGCAACTTCGGAATGCGGTTGATTGCCAATCGAAATATTATATTGGCATATTCCAAACACTTCACCTGGTACCTTAGCCCCACCAACAACTACTGCAATAGGTCGATCTCTAGGGATATTTGGAATTGTTTCCTTCCAAGGAAGACCATACATCGTAAGATGAATTGCAACGCCTGGAGTACCATATCCTGCATCTTTTTCAACAAAATTTCTCAACCAACGCATTGGCCTCTTCTCATAAATTGATTCGAAATCTCCTCCAAATCTTTCAGACACAGATTCTATCGTCTCAATCACATTAGGGTCTTCTTCACCACTAAGAACGAAATTATCTGCTCCAAAAGCACGTGCTGTAAGTCCAAGGTGCGACGTGATACGTTTGTCACGTTCTCGACGATGCCCAAGGCGAAGAACATACACTGGAGAGACTCTGCCCATGTTATTTGAGCGAGGGGTAGAGGATATGAGTGATTCCTAATCTACTCTTCCTTGATTGGAGCTAAAGCCACATCAAAGTTGGAAATTACTCCTCTGACCCAAGCAATGAGCATGGCATCAAGGAAATAACGTGCACTAAAATGAACCAAAATGCCCAATGCAGTTAATCGAAGAGTTTGAAGAATAGAGGTCATTAAATCAGTACTTGCATCAGTAGAAAACATTGCATGCCCTACTGGTTCAATGGCGAGATAAACCACGAGAACGAAGAAACCTCCACCTAAAGTTGCGGTTAGAGCGCCTCCTCTTTCACGTGACAAAGATACCAATAATGTAGCAAAAAAGACAAGGATTGGTACTATCCATGATACCTCGGCAAATGATAAATCAAAGAATATAGAACTAGGTCCATGATTTCCTCCCCATTCATTTCCAGCAACATGAATTGCGAGCCACCAAAATAAAACAACAATCATCATCAACATTCCAGAAACTAAACCAAATCGAGTAGTCATTTGGCGGAGTTCGTGGGCATCTGCAGGATTTAATCTAGCAAGAACTGCATCTGCAAGTTCTATCTGCTCCCTGTCTGGAATCATTGCATCATTTCTAACAGATAGTCTAGAGGGTACATCATCAGAAGATTCCGGAGCGAGTGAATCTTCGGAGCCCATGGGGACCCACTCAAGCGCAGCACCTCATAAAGCATACCTCACCTAGCCGCTCCGGATGCACGACTGGACGGACCTCTTGAGTCGCCACAGCGACGGAAGGCCGCGTATTATGGGAGTGATTAACTGCACACCTGATTCATTTCACAAGGATTCAAGATCAGAAGAAATTGAACAATCACTTACAATTGTTGAAAAAATGATCCAAGATGGCGCAGATTGGATTGATATTGGTGGAGAATCTACACGTCCAGGTGCTACAGAAGTGAGCATCGAAAAAGAAATAGAAAGAACGGCTCCTTTAATTCGAGAAATCCGAAAAAAATTTCCTAATCAAGCAATTTCAATTGATACGAGGAGACACCAAGTTGCAAGAGAAGCAATTATTGCGGGTGCAAATTTAATCAATGACGTCTCTGGATTGAGGGATCCTGAAATGCTTGGACTGGTACTCTCCAGCGATGTAGGAGTTTGTATAATGCATATGCAAGGAGAACCAAGAAATATGCAAAATTCACCTATTTATGATGATGTTGTCAAAGAAGTAAGTTCCTCAATTTTGAATAAAGCAAGAGAATTAGTCGAACTTGGGCACCCCATAAATCGAATCTGTTTAGACCCTGGCATTGGATTCGGTAAAACATTGGAACACAACTTATCATTACTGAGAAATTCAGAAGCATTCAGAGGTAGTGAAGGATTCTCATTATTATGGGGAGTAAGTAGAAAATCGATGTTTAGAGATTTATTAGGGCGAGAAGAAACTAATCAACGCCTAGCCGGCACATTAGGAGTTGCAGCTTATGCTCAAAATAAAGGCATAGATATTCTACGAGTACATGATGTTGCAGAACATGTTGATTTATGCCGTACTATTTCTTCATTGGAGTTGAATTAATGGAAATCGAATCATCTGCAGTAGTCAATATCGATGATAACATTAGGTTGGTTGGGACTGCGCATATTAGCCGTACATCGGCAGACTTAGTGAAGGAACAAATTGATGATTTTGAACCAGATATTGTTGCAGTAGAACTCGATAGTGATCGTCTTCAAGCACTAAAACATCCGCAAGCATTTGATGAAGAAACATTAGGTTCTGCAATTAAAAGTGGAAAGGCTCCACTGTTACTATTCCAATCACTGTTGGCGGCTCAACAAAGAAAAATGGGTTTAGAATTAGGCGAAAAACCAGGTGTTGACCTTCTAACTGCTGTAGAAGAAGCAGAACAGAAAGAAATACCGCTGGCTCTAATCGATAGAGATGTCAAAATCACACTACGTAGAGTTTGGTCAAAAATGGGTTTTTTCCAAAAAATCAAGGTCTTGAATGCTCTTTTAGCACCCGAAGAAGATGAAGAAATTGATGTTGAATCGATTGCACAAGATTCAGATTTGATTAGTGAAATGATGGATGAACTCAGAAGAATGGTTCCAGCAGCAGGAGAGGTATTGATTGATGAAAGAGATGAATTCCTAGCATCAAGAATACGAACAGAGGCATCTAAGGGGAAGGTTCTGGCAGTTATGGGTGCAGGACATTTGAAAGGAGTAGAAGAAAAATTACTCGCTGAACCTCCATCCAAAGAAAGAGTAGAACAATTATTGGCAATTCCCAAAAAAGGTACAGTCAAGAAATTCCTTCCATTTGCTTTACCTGCTCTAATGATAGGTGTACTAGTATACTTAGCAAGCCAAGGAGATATTGAAGCATTGAAAGAAAGCACACTAACTTGGTTATCCATAAATGCCGTTTGTGCAGCATTTTTTGTTCTCATTGTTGGAGGACACCCACTCTCAATTTTGAGTGCAGCAATTGCATCTCCAATTACATCGTTAAATCCCACATTAGCAGCAGGATGGTTTGCAGGCGCTGCCCAATTACGATTTAGTGCCCCAAGAACAAAAGATCTACAAGAATTTTTGATGATGGATAAATTGCGTCTTCTTTTTACTAACCGAACTGGAAAGGTGCTAATGGTAACCGTCATGGGAAATATTGGTTCATCGATTGGAGCTTGGATTGCTGGACCATTGATTCTTGGTTCTATTTTCTAATTAGAGAATTATTGATACTAAATCAATAAAGTAACGAATGAGAACAATGCTTAGAACTAAAATAAATCCGCTGAGAAGAGATTTTTCAGATAATTGAAGACCCATTTTAGCACCAATGATAGCCCCAGAAATTACCCCTAAAGGGAGACCGAAAAAATAGATTAATTCGGGCCATTCTCCACTAAATAACAATGCATGAGTTATAACGGAAATAGGAATAACGACCATCATCAAACCTAAACTTGTAGCAATTGCTCTACGTGAATCTAAACCTCCAAATTGATTCAATACTGGAATGTAAATTGCTCCTGCTCCTATGGCCAATACCGAACTTGCCATTCCACCAAATCCAGTTCCCAGTATAAGTTCGAGTGGACGATTTTCTCCTCCTTCAGTTTCAATTCTACCCACTGATATTCTACGAGAAGTTTTCAAAATAGCCCAAGAAATAATTCCAAATGCTAATATCTTGAATACTATATCCATCGAACTACCAAGAATATTCACAATTATTGCTCCAATTATACATCCAATCAATGCAGAAGGAGCTCCCATTCTTATTCTATCAAAATCAATTAATCCTTCTCTATGATGTATAAATCCTGAACCATAAGAAACACAACCTGTCAAAAAAAGAGAAAGAACAAGTGTGGATGAATCGAGAGGCAAACCTGCAACATAATGCAAAATAGGTACAAACAATAGCCCGCCACCTAATCCAAGTGGCGCAAATAAAAAACCAGTTAGGAATACCAATATTATGACAAAAAGAAACAGTAGATCGACCAAACAATCCACCTACATGGACTCAATTACCATAGCAATTCCTTGGCCACCACCAATACAAGCAGTTGCAACTCCATACTTCCCACCACATCGCTGGAGTTCGTGTGCTAACGTTAGAACTAGTCTAGTACCAGTTGCAGCTAGAGGATGACCTAATCCAACTGCTCCTCCGTTTACATTTACTTTCTCAATATCTAATCCGAGATCTTTGACACAAGCGACTGCTTGTCCAGCGAATGCTTCGTTGATCTCCCATCGATCTATATCGTCAATTGAAAGGCCTGCTTTTTCCAATGCTAAGCGACTACTGGGGACTGGCCCATATGCCATGATTGCTGGTTCTAGGCCTACAATACCCCAAGAAACAATTCTTGCAAGGGGTTTGTCACCATCTGCTTCTGCCTTTGTAGCCGACTTAATTACAACAGCAGCTGCTCCATCAACAACTCCGCTAGCATTACCTGCTGTAACAAGGCTATCAGGGCCAAATGCAGTTCTCAATTCAGCTAAAGATTCAGGAGTACTTCCTAGGACAACGTGATCTTCATCTTTGTATGTCACATCATTAACAGGAACAATTTCTTGCTCCCAAATTCCTTCAGAGATTGACTGAGCAGTTCTTGAATGAGACATTGCAGCAAACGCATCAGTTTCTTCTCTTGTTACCCCTTTACGCTTGCAAATCTCATCACTGGTTTGAGCCATGAAAGAACCGCACATTCCGTCTAGAAGATTGGTGAAAAGATAGTCTTCCATATCTTTTTCAAGTTCAATACCTGCTTTAGGCGGACGTGCCAATTTGTATGTGTCTCGCATTCCTCTAAGAACATGCGGCGCTTGAGAGAGGTTCTCCATCCCGCCTGCAACTACTGTTTGGGCCTCATTCAACATAATCATTTGAGCGCCAGTCACGATGGACTGAACTCCACTTCCACATATCCGTGAAAGAGTTAGCATTGGTACTTCTTGAGGAATGCCGGCACCTAAGCCTGCATGTCGAGCACCAAAAATGGCTTGATCACAAGTTTGAAGAGCGTATCCCATAACTAAATGATCAACATTTTCAGGAGAAGTTCCTGTTTTTTCTAGAGCCCCTCTAATTGCGATTTCTCCTAACTTAAGTGCACTTACATCTTTGAGAAGGCCTCCTGGTTGGCCGTCTCCTCTCTTGCCTCCTTGCCATTCACAGAAAGGAGTGCGGGCTCCTCCGACAATCACAATGTCATCCATCATACCCTACCGATAGGAAGGAGATTCATGAGTATGACTGTCGTTAAGTCAATGAACAAAATCAAGAGAATTCAATCATTCTCCATCTTCAGTATCAACGGTTCCCAAGTATGAAGGAAGATCTACACCT
>PAOZ01000026.1 GCA_002708695.1 Methanobacteriota archaeon
AATTATTGATATTGAATCTCTGGTAAGTGTAGGCAGTCTTCCAATCATTTCTTCATTGAATAGGATGTATTTGTTGATTCGAACTGTGTTGAAGGATATATTGGAATCTTTCACCAATAGGGATTCTAGTTTCTTGGAGGATATTGATGACCGTGAGGATGAAGTGGATGCTTTACGCTTGTTGATAGAAAGACAAATTGGTGAAATTCTTGAAAGTGCATACCTAGAAGATTCGGCAGGAATCAATCGTTGGGAAGCAGCAGAATTTGGGAATCTTGTACGAACCTTTGAACGAATTGGAGATCACGTTTACGCATTAGGAATTTTAGCTCAGGACAGTGAAAAAGCATCATTGATTGATGTACAACAATTACCATTTTGCTTAATCACTTCATGGTTAACGGATTTCAAAGCAATCAATTCAAACATTAAACGATCAAATCTGAAGGAAATTCATGATGCAAAAATTCAACTTCGAGAGAAAATGAAGACATTATCAAATTTTGAAGATGAACTTTGGTCCCAAGAAAATACCGTAAACGCACTTTATCTTCATCGTTGTTCAGAGTCCATTAGAAGATTATGTGCATATGCTAGTGATATGGCTGAAATATTGTTGAATATATATACTCATAAGAATTCAGAAATAACAATTATCGAATAATCTATATTTTCTATATAGATTCTTTTTTCTCTAAATTATGTCTTGTGACTTTGTCGGAAGGCTATGGAACCCCTCACAATGATGTTAGTTGCACTTGCACTGATTGTTTGTGCCTACATGGCATGGAATATCGGAGCAAATGATGTTGCAAATGCTATGGGGACCTCTGTCGGGTCTCGCGCACTTACTCTCAAACAGGCAGTGATTATTGCTGCAGTATTCGAATTCAGTGGTGCATTTTTCGCAGGTGATGCTGTTACGGATACGGTAAGAAAGGGGATTCTCACAGTAGATTTCCTAGATCCAATGGTTGATGAGTTATTTTCTTTCGACATTGCTTTAGGATTTATTGCTGCAATGATGGCTGCGGCTACGTGGCTAACGATTGCAACTAGATTCGGGCTTCCAGTATCTACTACACACTCCATAATCGGAGGAATTATCGGAATAGGTTTGGTCCTAGAAATCAAGCACAGTACTAGCCTAATCAACTGGGAAAAAGTTCAGACCGTGGTTATGTCTTGGGTTGCGAGTCCTTTGTTGGGTGGTACCATTGCATTTTTCTCCTACTGGATCATCAAGAAGTCCATTCTTGAGTCAGAAAAACCTGAAGATAGATCAATGTGGCTCGCTCCAATCCTTGCCTTCCCTACTTTCTTCGTACTGGGGATAGCTCTCCAATTCAAAGCTCTCAAAGGCTTCTTTTCAAGGGCCGAATCGAATGGATGGATTGAAGATAAAGGCGCGTGGTTACCATACAATCCTAAAGATAGTGGAATACCAGGCAGTTGGAATCCATTAGCTGAAACTGCATGGCTTCCATTGAATTCAATCATTTTAGCAACTGTTATTGGTGCTGCAGCTAGTATAGCACTTTACTTTGTTCTTCGTCGCATCGACATCAAAGAAGAAGTTCGTGGATTCCGTGGAGTTGAACGCATTTTCGTTTGGTTACAAATTATCACTGCCGCTTATGTTGCTTTTGCACACGGTGCAAATGATAGATCAAATGCAATTGGACCTATGGCAGCAGTTTGGCAAGTTTTGAGTTCGGAAGGTGGCCAGTTGTTAGAAGAAGCCGATGTCCCATTATGGCTTGTTTTACTCGGTTCTGCTGGAATAGCAATTGGTGTCATGACTTGGGGTTGGAGAGTAATGGATACAATTGGAAAGAAAATTACTGACATTACTCCTACTAGAGGCTTTGCTGCTGAATTTGGAGCCGCAACAACCATTCTGATATTTTCAATGCCATTCCTTGCAGTCCCAGTTTCAACAACTCATACACTCGTAGGTGCAGTTGTAGGGGTAGGATTAGCAGGTGGCGCTAAAGCTGTTGATTTCCGTGTGTTTGGGAAAATTGCTGCCTCTTGGGTTGCAAGCGTACCTGCTGCAGCCTTCGGGTCAGTCGTGCTTTTCGTTGCTGCTACCCAAGGAACCACTACAGCAGAGAATGCCCTGAATATGATCGTAATCTTGCCCATTGCATTCCTTGCAGTTGGTTATGCAATATGGAAGAGTTCTGGTGAAATTCATGTGGAAGATGCACTTTCTGATGCAGGAGGAAGCGAAGAAAAGGACACAACTCCTTTCGAAGTATTCCATCAACATGCACAAGCAGTTGAAAAGACAGTCAACCATATGCTTGATGCAGTAAACAAAGCATGTGATGGAAAAGATCCTAGTGACGATATTCAAGCAACAATTGATTCAGAATTGGACGCAGATAATATCAAGTCTGAATTAAGAGATCTTGTGAATAAAGATATGAGATTTGGAATCCAAGTACGTTCTGAAGATTTCCTCCATATGCTTACACGTCAAGATAGAATTGCTGATTATGCGCAAAATGTTGCTGAAAAATTGGCGTTCCGTCCATTGTTTGATAATAAACAGGCGAAAAAGAATCTCAAGAAGATGGCAGAAGCAGTAGCCGCTACTGTGGAGAAATATGAGGATACAGTCGAAGCTTTGAGAGATTACACAATAAGTGGTGAAACTAAGGCAGCAAGAAATTCCATTCTTGAACTAATCAGGGAAGTAAATCTCATGGAACACGAAGCAGATTTGGTTGAAGCAATGGCTGCTGGATATGTATTCAGCAATGGAGATGATGAGCCGTTAGCTGCGATGCATATGTATCGAGTACTGCAGCGTTTAGATGATGTCTCTAATGCTTGTGAGAAGGCAGCAAATGCCTTCTTGGCACATCTAGACAAGTGACAAGTGACCCATTGGAATTATAGCAATTCATGAATTGGCTACTCCATGGGCCAAGGAAACGTTCCTCATAGTAGGTTGTTGATTGGTTTAGTATGCCTATTTTTTACATCATCTCTTACAGGTTGTTTGTCGAATTCTCAACATGTAGAAGGAATTGAATTAACGATTAATTACGAAAATACCAATGGTACTATAGTAGAATCATACATTGATGGCGATCTCATTTCTACAACTAATGTGATTCTCGTTTTTGATTTTTCAAATACGATTTCAGAAAACAAGTTGGTTTCATATGGCATTCAAATTATCAATTACAGTTCCATTTCTGTGGATTCCAATATTGAGTCAAAAATATCTGTAGAATTTTCTCATCATGGAATTTATGAAATTATAGCCTATGCAACTGATGAAACAAATTATCAAGAAAATCAATCGATTACTGTACGTATAGAACACCAAATCGATTGGTTGGAGTCAAATACATATGATCCGATACCATTGCCGATAATACCGTATCCAAACAATGGAGGAACCCTTCCATCTGCAATTATCATTAATTCCACAGTAGAAAACCCAGTATTGATCGAGAATATAGGTGGTGGTCGTGAGGTAGAGATTACTTGGAGACTATTGGATGAACAAGATGATGCTTGCCAAAGTAAAAACGAAATTGTGTACGAAGGAGAACAAGTAAATTGGAAAACCATACATTTCAATACGGTCGAAGCTCATGATTTGAGTATAAGTTATGATGATGGACAAGATTACATTGATGTGCATCATTCTGTATTAATTCAATATCATCCGGTTGAATCTGCACCGAATATTTGAGGGCAACTGTCAAGTTCATTCTTGCTTACCGCAGGGATATGGACCTTAGTACGGATGAGGCTTTGAAGAGAGCAAAGTTGAAACTTTCAGACAGGGAACAAAAAGGAATTTCTCGTAAACAAGTGAAAAAATCCTCTGATGACGATTCGTTAGAATGGGCGTACTATCTCCCCGATAGAACACGGTTAAAAGATGAAAAAAGAATCACAGATTGCAATGCATTAGCAATTCCTCCTGCTTGGAAAGATGTCTGGATTTGTCCCGATGATAGGGGGCATATACAGGCAACAGGTGTTGACGATAAAGGCCGATTACAATACAGATATCATCCCGAATGGATTGAAATCAAAGCAATAATGAAATTTGATGGAATTTCTGGGTTTGCTGAGATTTTACCCAGTTTGAGGTCACGAATAAATAAGGATCTAAAATCCAAAGATATGACATTGGAAAAAGTCAGTGCACTAGTGGTTCGATTAATGGATCTTTATCATATACGAGTTGGCAGTGATGAATATGCTAAGTCCAATGAGTCATATGGATTAACTACTTTGAAAGAAGGACATTTCAAACGTATTACTGGAAAGAAAGCAGAAGGAAAACATGATGCTGTCTTTTCATTTACAGGAAAATCTGGAAAGGATTGGAATATCACCATAGAAGATGATGACTTAGTTCAAATGATTCTTGAGACAAAGAAACTTGGAGATGAATATAAGGAACAAGATTTATTTTATTATCACAATTTAGAAACAGATAATCATAATGATTTGAAAGCAGAACATATTAATTCGTATATTCGAGAAGTAACAGGAGAATCATTTACTGCCAAAGATTTCCGAACATGGGCTGCTACATGGAAATGTGGTTCAAGACTTGCAAAGGTGTCTGCAGGAATTTCTGGAAATAAATTGAAATCGTGGTTAGAGGATTTAAGCCAAATTGAAGGGATTGAAAAATTAATTTCTGAAGATCAAAAAATTCCGATTGAAACAGATACTGAACGAAATAAAGCAATGTTAGCAGTAATTGATACCGTAGCTGCAGATTTAGGAAACACTAGAGCAGTTTGTCGTTCATCGTATATACATCCATTTTTTATGGATTCATTCTTAGATGGTTCGCTTCAATCCAAATGGGACGTAGCAAAAAAGAAGGGTAAAATCAAGGGAATGGAAATAGACGAAGCAACCGCTCTTCATGCTTTACAGGGTTGAATACACGAAAGGGGTATAATCCTCGCTTGGTAAGAATATACCATGGGAGAGCGAATTGAACGAGATACAATGGGCGAATTGAGCGTTCCAGACGATCGTTATTGGGGTGCACAAACAGCACGTTCGTTAATGAATTTCGATATTGGTAATGATTTGATGCCTCGCGAAGTTATCCGTGCTTTTGGGATATTGAAGAAGGCCGCTGCGAGAACCAACAAGGATTTGGGAACCCTAGATTCAGATCTAGCGGATTTAATTATTTCAGCAGCATCAGAAGTAGTTTCAGGAGATTTAGATGATCATTTCCCTCTCAGCGTTTGGCAGACAGGATCTGGAACTCAATCAAATATGAATGCAAATGAAGTAATTGCAAACCGTGCTATTGAGATGGCGGGCGGAGTTTTAGGAAGTAAAACCCCAATTCATCCAAATGATCATGTCAACAAGGCTCAATCTAGTAATGATACATTTCCAACTGCGATGCATATTTCTGCTGCCGAAACAATATATCACCATGTTTTACCTTCTGTCAGAGCGCTACGAGATGCATTGGCTGAAAAGGCAGACGAATGGCAGGATATTGTCAAGATAGGACGAACTCATTTGATGGATGCAGTGCCTCTGACATTGGGGCAAGAAGTAGGCGGATGGGTTGCTCAATTGGATGCTTCAATTAGCAGAATAGAATCAGCATTAGAAGATTTATTCGAAATTGCATTGGGTGGAACTGCTGTTGGAACTGGTCTCAACACACATCCAGAATTTGCTGAAAGAGTAGCTGCTGATATCGCTTCTCAAACTGATTTACCTTTCCGTTCAGCATCAAATAAATTTGCTCAACTTGCTGCACACGATTCTATTGTAGCAATGAGTGGTGCCCTTAGTGTATTAGCAGTTTCATTGATGAAAATTGCAAATGATGTACGATGGCTTGGGTCCGGACCTCGTAGTGGCCTTGGTGAATTGGAGTTACCAGCGAATGAACCAGGATCTTCAATAATGCCTGGTAAGGTCAATCCAACACAATGTGAAGCATTAACAATGGTTTGCACTCAAGTGATGGGAAATCATACTGCAGTTACTGTCGGTGGATTCCAAGGCAATTTTGAACTCAATGTGTTCAAACCCATGATGATCTATAATCTTCTACATTCAGCAATTTTGTTAACAGATTCTTGCCGATCATTTAGGGAGAAATGTATCGAAGGACTTCAACCAAATCGAGAAAATATTCGCGAACATCTAGACAATTCTTTGATGCTTGTAACTGCATTAAACAATCATATTGGTTATGATGCTGCAGCTAAAATTGCTAAGAATGCTCATGAAAATGGATTAACATTGAAAGAAAGCGCACTACAACTTGGATTGCTGACTAGTGAGCAGTTCGATGAATGGGTTCGTCCTGAAGATATGACTGGACCCAAGTGAAAATTATTCACAAACGGATAATATCCAAGGAATGAGAAAAGCGCATTTCGGCAAGAAAAAGACCGTAATGATTGATTAGCAGAAGATATGGGATTCGCATCGTCCAATGAGGACAGGTGGGAGCGAGCAGAGGGGGTTCTGCTTGGGGGCTTCGCCCCCTCTGCTCAACTCCGCGGTGACAATCTTTCTTCTCAGGTTGGTTGCCCTTCCTTTGATTCCAGTTTGTCTTTCCAGTTGACTCAAAATCCACGCAAGCGCTTTTTTTTTGTCTCCCACATTTGTTCCCGTTGAGTCGCCTCTCTGTTCACTCTTGCATACCGGATTCGGACCAAGCCGTCTTCGCACTAGGCGTTTTTTGCGTTCTCCTCGTTCAGCCTAAGCTTCCCGATTTGTTCCAGCATTGATTGCTCTTTGCTGTTGTGTCCAGGTCTCTCATGGAGATCGACCTTATTTCCAGTTGACTCAAAATCCACGCAAGCGCTTTTTTTTTGTCTCCCACATTTGTTCCCGTTGAGTCGCCTCTCTGTTCACTCCTGCATACTGGATTTGGTACGAGCCGTTTTCGCACTAGGCGTTTTTTGCGTTCTCCTCGTTCAGCCTAAGCTTCCCGATTTGTTCCAGCATTGATTGCTCTTTGCTGTCGTATCCAGGTCTCTCATGTTGATCGACCTTTTCCGTCCACTTGTTTGACCAAGTGTCGGAACCACTCAGGTTTGTAGTTCCGGACCGGAGTCCCCGCAATGAGTTGCCCCATCACGCCACTCCCCCGGAGCGGTAAGTTACGATAAACCACGGTAGTCTAAAAACATTTGCACAAAAAAGGCCATTTCCAGCAGAAAATAACCTCTATTGACCCTGTTTTCCACTGGAAATAGTGTTATTTTTCAATCTCTTAGTTTTCGCAACCGCTCTCTCATATCTAAACGATGACCAGCTCCTTCATTATGGGTTTTGTCTTCTTTCTCAATCCTTCTTTTGAGCATATTTTCTTCAATCGAAATTACTCTTCCATCATCTAATCCTACCACAGTCATTCCATCTGCATTTGCAATATCTCTGATTCGAGAATTTACAATAATTTTTAATTTAATTTTAGAAGAACCATCATTTCGATTTGTATCGATGAGAAATGCACCGTTTGTGGTTGATGTGATTGTCCAGAAGTTAGCATATCCATCTGTTGATACGCCATCAATGAGATTCAGAAACTCAGGCTCTCCTTCTGAGCCTAATATCTCAACAGACTCTGTCACCTTTCCATCCATATCAACACACAAAACTTCTTTATTTTCATAAAATAAGAAAATATGTTCATCATTGCTAACAAGGTCAATAATTGGAGCATCGTTTTGTTTGCTTAATTCGAGCTTATTGAGTTCACCATTTTCATTTATTTGTGTAATCATTCCATTGGAATGACCGACGAAAAATGGTGATACATTAGACCCACATAATACTGGAGAATCATGAACAGCCTCATGGTTTACAATCAACTTTCCTTTCTGTTCAGTTAATTCCAAGACACCTGCTCTTGGTCTACCCAATCCAAAGAAAGCTTGCCCTTCTTTAATTGGATGGATTGACCATGGTCTTTCGTCTAAGATGTGTTTTTCGATTATATCTCCTGAATCGATTAAACTGATTGCAGACTCCATGAAATCGTTGAGTTCGATATCATATACAGATGATACAACCCATGCTCTATGTTCGCCATCTAGTTCAATCAAATCGGTTGATCCGTCGAATTCAATTCTCCAATTAATTGAACCATTTTCGTAATCAATTCCGATGGCTTCTCTCCCTGCAATACACCACAGCATCTTTTCATCTATTGAAAGTCGAATTCCTGAAATTCGATCTCCGAGGTTTGATTCCCACAAAACATCCCCCTCTCTAGACCAACAAACCATTGCCCCATTCCAATCTCCTCCGATGATTTTCTTATCATCAATATAGACTGTAGAAATGCTATTTTCTAGGGATCTTTCCATCCAAGCTACAGCCTCAATCTGTCGCTCTACAGTATTCCCCATGCCCCTGTCTTATAGGGGATATCGCATAAGGTCGCGCTATACTTGTACGTGAAAAGTATAGATTAGGCAAGTCCGTATATTGTTCCGATTTTATCTTTCAAGTAATCCACGAATGGCTCAGGAATAGGGGCATCTCCAGTTGCTTCCTCAATTAAGTCAGCAGGCGTCAGTATAGATCCTCGATGATGCACATTTGTTCTCATCCAGTCTAATAATGGGGTAAATATGCCCTTTCTCCAATCATCTTCAAGAGTATGTCCTTCAGATTCTAGATCATTTCTTGCAGCTTGGAGTAATTGGGCTGAATACAGATTTCCTAGTGTGTATGTTGGGAAGTAACCAAATGCTCCCATGGACCAATGGATATCTTGTAACACTCCTTGTTTCCTATCAGGGGAACGAATTCCTAAATATCGTTCATACATATCATCCCACGCGTCAGGTAGATCATCAATTTCAAGTTCTCCAGATATCAGTAACTTCTCCACTTCATATCTAATCATAATGTGAAGATTGTAGGTGGCTTCATCAGATTCAACACGAATTAGTGAAGGCTCGACTTGGTTGATTGCTCTCCATAACATTTCTGCCGTAACCCCTTCCATATTCTTTGGAAAATATTCTTTCCACATAGGCAGTGACCACTCACAGAATGCTAAACTTCGCCCCACCTGATTTTCCCACAAGCGACTTTGACTTTCATGAACTCCCAATCCATTTGCATGTCCAGATGGTTCAAAATCGAGATTTCTAGGGCGTCCTTGTTCATACAAAGCATGACCTGTTTCATGCAACGCTCCGAAAATAGCCCCCCATGGCTCCTTAACATCATAACGGGTCGTCCATCTTACATCATCTGGGTTGGATCCTCCACAAAATGGGTGAGTTGATTCATCTCTTCTTCCTGCTTGGAAATCAAAGCCAACGGCTTCAGAAAGTGCATGACTGAGTTTCTGTTGCCCCTCAACAGACCACTCATGAAGGTATACCCAATCATTTGAATTATCTTCAGATTGATTTACAGATTGAATCAAAGGAACCGACGAATCTCTTAGTCCAGCAAATAGTGGGTCAAGACGTGCAACAGTAAGTCCAGACTCGTATAGGTCTAGTAGAGCATCATATTTTTCATTTTCATAACCCAGAAGATCTGCTAATTCTCTGACTAAGTCAATCATTGTGGCCAAATCATCTCGAAAAATAGAAAAATCATTTTTTTCACGTGCTTCAGTCCAAGAAATAATTGATTTTGATTTATGGCGAGCCATTCGTACAACAAATTCAGAAGGTTGTTTTGTTGCCTTATCATATGCATCTCTCATCAATCGTAAATTCCCAGAACGAACTGAATCTTTTCCATCATCTTCATTTTCTGCTTGAGCCAATAACTCACCCATTTCAGGATCAATCATTAATCGATGTCTAGTTTTTGATAACCATGCCATTTGTTCTGCTCTAAGAGGTGCTGCCTTAGGTGGCATCATTACTTCTTGATCCCACCCCAATAATCCCGAAATTTGTCCTATTGTTTCGATATCTTTCTGCTTGGCCATCAGACTGTCGTATGCGCTCATACCATTCGTTTGGTCAGGGCGTCTTTACTCCTTCCGGAGTACAGTTCACAATTACATTAACATCATTCGCAATTCTTCTACAGATCTTAATTCATCAAAATATACTACTTCTAATGCATCGTATAGTTCTCTGTCATCGATTTCTTCGATAAGTGGAAGAATTTCTCTGTATGTTTCACTGGCCGTCATTTCAGTTTTGTATGCTTCTTTGAGCATTACATTATAATCTGAAGTATGTACAATTTCCGTACTATCTCGATCAGTTGTTGCTTCGCCTCCCAATTTTACAATTGCAGATCTCACCGTGGCTGCATGAGTTATTGATTCTGTTACTTCATTGTTGAAATGAGCAGCTAAATTGATTCGATGTATACCAGAAACGTAAGCAGAATAGTGTGCATACATTGCTATTGCTCGCAATTCCCATGCCAATGCTTTGTTTAATGAGTCTAAGATTTCAGAATTCGTCATGTCTATCCCTATTGTTCCATTGAACAGGGGTTATTCAATCCATTGAATTGAGAATATATTGTAATGCAATCATTGAAGCGGATGACATCGACCCAAGTTTATGCGACAGGGCCTCCAGTCAATCCTCTTGGGTTTGCTTATCACCCTTGGTTCTCTTTCGGGATGTTTTGGTTCTCATGAAGAAAGTGAGGAAGAGGATCTCAAACATTGGTTGCCTGATGTAGAAAATCGTTCTACAATGATATACGATAATTCAGATGTATTCTCTCGTGTATCAGTTAATGGTTCATTTGAGATTGATGATGTTCAATCAGTGTTTGTTCCAGTTCCAGAAATTGATGCATCAGACGGTGGAGCAGGAATTACGGGAGGCGCGGAAGTCCATCTTGGATTATGGCTACCTGTAATTGAGGGATGTGATTGGACATCCTCTGACATTCCTGAAGATTGTAAGGTTCCAGTTATCGCAGAGATTGGACCGTATTACAATGATGGAGATGTAGATGCACTAACACCTGCCGACCGTCTTGGTCGGTTTTTGATAGAGAATTTTGTCCCGCATGGATTTGGAGTGGCTCAAGTATCAGTATTTGGAACTGGGGATTCGAATCATTGTATGGATTTGATGGGCCACGATGAGCAAGCTGGAATTAAGGCAGCAGTTGATTGGTTAGGAACTCAAGAATGGTCAAATGGAAAAGTTGGAGCCATTGGTAAGTCATACGATGGAAGTACTCCATGGAATGCAGCAGCATCAGGTACCGAGTATCTTGCCACAATTGTTCCAATGTCTGGATTAATTGGTGTTCATGATTTAATGTGGAGAAATGGAAGCATGGAAGCCAGAGGAGCCATCATGCACAACGGAGTATACGGGTCATTTGGTTTGGATGGCGATGTAGGAGATATAGAGAATGCATGTGAGGGATATGTGGAAGGGTACTATGCAGGCCCTGCAGCATATATGACTGGCGACAATCTTGCTTGGACTGGTTCTGATTACTGGGAAGAACGACATTTTCTAACTGATGCTTTAGATCTATACAATGGTTCAATTTACATTATACATGGAATGCAAGATTGGAATGTAGACCCCCATATGGCATTCCCTGCTCATCAAATGTCCATAGATGCTGGATTTGATGTTAAGGGGCTTTATGGTCAATGGGCTCACGACTATCCAGATCGAGAAAGTGGGCATTCATCTCTTTCTAGCGGAAGAGGTGGCGAAGCATACCCCTACACATTACGATGGGATTGGGCAGACGATTTGTTAGAATGGTTTGATTATTATCTTCGAGATTTAGGACCCCAACCTCGTTTGATTGCCGAGATTCAAGATAATATGGGGGGATGGAGAGTCGAGTCAACCTATCCTCCAGCAGATATGGAATGGAATCTGATTGGTATGGATGAATGTGAAGTTCTTTCAGGTGGAGCTACAATTACATCTTCAAGTCAAACTACCATTGAATGTCCAATGTTTGAGAACGAAACTAGAATTGTAGGAACCCCAACATTCCATGTTTCTGCTCAGATTTCATTGTTGGCAACATCTGGACATTTGTTTGTAGAGATGGTTCGAGCATCTGATGGCATGCATCTTGGGCATGCAGTAATGGATTTAAGGTTCCACGCGGGTGGAAAAGATGGCGATACACTATCTCCAGGAAGTACTGTTTTGGCAAAAATGGAATTTTTTGGGATGGATGTAGTAGTTCCAGCAGGCGATGGAATTCAACTTATTGTAAGCCAAACAGGAGAAGACTATATTCCAAGCCCTGTTTCTACTCAAGCAGTTACCATTTCACTTGATGGAGAAAGTATTCTGGGATTGTCTACAGTAGATAGAACGTGTGATGATTTATTCTTGCCTCCTATGCATGAAATGTATCCTTCATGTAACTCTGCCAATTAATTTTAGAAATTGTGAGTTCCTACAAACATACAATAATTGAATTAATGCCGAAAGAATATGGAAACAGACGATGTCCACACAGTTGACATTAATCGTTCTGGTTTGAGTCGTACTTTTTGGTTTATTTGTGGTTTTATTTCAATGGTAATTGGGCTGATAGGAATTCCAGTTCCAGGCTTGCCTACAACTCCATTGATGATACTTGCAGCAGCTTGTTTTGCAAAATCTAGTCAACGATTTTATGATTGGATAATCAATAACAAATTGTTTGGGCATCATGTGAAAAATTATCGTGAAGGAAAAGGGATTCCAAAAACAAGCAAACCGATTATTCTTCTAACCCTTTGGAGTTTTGTCTTGTTTGCAGTTTTTTATGCGATTCCAGATGAGGTCGCTATTTCCAAGATAGGAACCCTTGTACTTGCAATAATTGGAACATTTTTCATTTTGAGAATACCTAGTTTCGAGGGTTCTCAAATCCTTGAATAATCAGCGATTTCATTCCATCGATCCATTGTTGATTATCATTAAGACAATTAATTACTGTCATGTTTTTACCTCCAGAAGATTGGAAAATTTTTCGAGCTTCAATGTTTAATTCTTCTAATGTTTCCAATCCATCAGCAACAAAAGCCGGAGATACGATTAATAGATTATCAACACCACTTTTTCCAAGATTTTTTACAACTGAATCAGTAGAGGGAGTAAGCCATCTAACTGGACCTAATCTACTTTGATAACTCATTGACCATTGAGATTCGTTAAGCCCCAATTTCTTGACAACTGATTCTACCGTACTTTGACAATGTTCCACATAATTTGGTTTCCCAAGTCGTTTTACTCTGCGTATATGGGATAAAGGTAAACCATGAAACGAGAAAAGTAGATGTGATTTATTGTTGATTTTTTCTTTTATTGATTCAGTCAATGGATCGATGAATGCCGGATTATTATAGAAATCATTCCATTGCTTTACTATAGGTGACCAACCCATCTGTTTCATCTGAAAATTTACTGCTAAACGAGATGTTTCAGTTGTTGCTTGAGCATATTGAGGGAATAGAGGAGCGATTAATAGTTCGTCAACTCCTCGGTTTCGTAATTTTTCTAAGGCATTTCGAATAGTTGGATTTCCATATCTCATACCATATTCAATAATTATTTCATCCCCAAATTTTGTTTTTATTGCCTCAGTCATTTTACTAGTATATACTCGAAGTGGAGACCCCTCCTCCATCCAAATTTCTTGATATCTCGGGGCAATTTTTCTTGGTCTAAACCTTAGAATTAAACCTCTAACTAATAGGTGACGTATTACATATGGAGCATCAATAACATTTGGGTCTAGAAGAAATTCTCTTAGATAATATCTAACGGATTCTATTGAAGGCTGATCGGGTGTTCCCACATTGATTAGAATGACACCCTTCTTTCCCATCATTTGAATCGAAAATGATTAGGTACTAATTGTTTTGTTTTATGTTTTGGTCATTGAGATTTGTGTCATATATCAATATTTTTTCACATTTACAAGGTTACATCTTATTCATTATGAAAAAAACTCGAATGTATGTTGGGTGGCGCAGTACTACCGCCAGCAGGCGATGCAACTCCAGAACAAGAAATGGTTCGATGGATACTCTTGATTGCTGCAAGTTTGATTGCTTTAGGAGTGGGTTATGCTATTACTGCCCCTATAGGAAGTAAGTTTTCGAAATATCGCATATCATCTTCTAGAATTTTATTGGCCCCAAGATTGGGTATGATTATCGGAATAAGTACAATTTTGATTTCAGTATTGTCAGCTCCATTTTCTAATGATGTATATGAGGGAATCATCTGCCCGTGTAATTGGACTGAAGATTTTCATAATCAGTATACTACTATGAGTATCTTGGTTGCTTATTCGCCGATGAAATATATTATTTGGATTGGATTCAATGCTGTTGCATTTTTGGCTATGATTACTGGATTTTTAGGCTTCAATCGTTGGTGGAAAGACCCCGAATTTTCATCACTTGGAAAAAGGATTGTCTTGGTAATTTGGTTAATTCTTACGTTCACTCTAGCGTTTTCAATCTCTGCTGATTTAATGTTTTCAAGACATTTTGATCGTCCACTCCATATTCTTCTTGGATACTTTTTCTTTGTTTCAACGGCTTTAGGCGCTTTGTTCGGTCATCCCCTAATTCATTGGGAATCTAAGGCTAGAAGACAAAGAGGACAAACAGTATCTGAGGTTGGCATAAAATGGTCCTTTTTTGCCATGTTAACTTGTTTTTTACTTTCTTTGTGGTACCTAGATATGTACGAACTTCAAATAGTGTCGGCTATGATTATTGAAAATAGGACTGAAGGACTTTTAGCGATTAGTGAACATCTACTAATTATTGCTCAGTTAGCATGGTTGGGCTCATTATCTACAGTTTTCTTGGCAACACATCAATCAGATGAAGAGGAATAAACTAGTTCCTTAGTAAGAAATTCAACAATTAATTCTGTTAATTCATTCAATCCTTCAAACTTTTTCATCGATCTAATTGAAACACTAGTTTTCTTTTGTGTTCCAGAGTTTCGAATTCCAATAGATACAGGAAATTTGTTCACATTTCCACTTAGAAGAAGTAGTGATGTTTCACCTTCAATTGTTTTTCTAATAAATGAACAATTTTCATTTCCGAAATAATCGATAATCATCGATTCAACATTATTGGCCAATATTCCTTCACCGGTCCATTTTGTTCGATCAGTGTCGATAATTGAAGTACGTTTCTTCCATCCCGATTTGTAAGAAGGTACCATGTTTTTGTTTTTATGTTGCAATGCGCGAACCAACAGTTGCAAGATTAAAGTCGCGGCTCCATCACCTACCAAACTCCATTTATTCTCTATTTCAGGATGAGGAGATGCAAGAACCAAGTGTCCCGAATCTTCTGCTCCTATTATGGGTGGCCAATTTTCTGAATCAATCAAATGTTTAGAAAGTTGGTCAGTTAACCAACGGTCACCAACTGCGCATTCTAGAAAATTTACTTGCATTCCAAATCGATTCTGAGAAGAAGTGAGTGATAGATCAGTCTCAATCGTGAAAGCCATTGTAGCATTTGGTACCCCTATAGAATCCCATGCTCTAGCAACATTATCTGCCATCTTATCTCCATCAACTACTCTAGCCCCATTTTCTGTGGATTCAATAAGCAAACAACGATCCCCATCTCCATCTAATGCAGCGCCAATAAGTGAACCATTAGGAACATCTTGCGTATGGGTTTCAGCCAATGATTTCAGTAGTAAGTGTTCACTTTTTTTCATTTCTTCCCAAGTCCATGAATCAGTTGGTGAAATTTCTCCAGCTCCACATTGGTGATTCAACTCTTTTTCTAAACTAGAAACCTCTTTGGTTGGAATCCCTCTTCTATCTAATCCTGCAGCCAACCAAGAAGTCGCAGATCCTCCCGATGAATCTAACAGGAAAAAATCCGTTCCCAATATGTTCGTCCAGTCACAATTCTCCACATTAATTCCGAAAAAATTGGCCATATCATCCATTCTTTTTGCCAGAGTAGAGCGATGTCCTCTTTCAGCATGAATCATTCGATCAGGAAGACATGATTCAGGGTCAGGTTCTGGGTTGTCTCCTTTTTCTGCAATTTCCCATGCTATGTCTGCAATTCTTCTTTCCAATGAAGGCATCGATTTTCTTCCATTGGCATCAAAAAATTTGACACCTGAATCAGTATGAGGATTATGACTTGCTGTTACCATTAATCCTGCATCTGCTTTTGTTCCTAGGACTGCATCATGTAATCCAGGAGTAGCTACAATTCCTCCATGGATGACTCTAACAGAAGAAGAGTGTAATCCATCTGTTAAACCAGAAACTAACATTGCATTTCCAGGTCTCCGATCCCATCCAATCACAACTTTTGGAAAATCATCTAATTCTTCTGCTAAAATTTTCCCAATAGCCTCTCCAATAATCATGAAAGCACGACCATTGACTTCTCGTTTGTCAATTATTGCTTGAAGGGCCTCTAAGTCACTATCAGGAGAAGGACTTACTTTCCCCCGAATTCCATCAGTTCCATGCAGAATAGGACGATCCATCAATATCAATCCTTGATGATACTACCTTCAGGATGGATGCCACTTACTGTTACATTTGGCCAAACATTGGATTTTGGCCCTAAAATAACTCCAGGATTTGTAACTACATTACATCCTATCTGTACTCTTTCACCAAGTATAGCTCCAAATTTCCGTAAGCCACTTTCTTGAATTATTTTCCCTGTTGTCCCCTCTCGTAGGATTATATCTCTTCCATCATTTCGTAAATTAGACAATTTACACCCTGCGCCCAAATTTACCTCTGTTCCTAAAATTGAATCTCCAACATAGTTGAAGTGAGGTGCTTTAGCCGATGGTAAAAGAATTGAATGTTTAATTTCTGAACAATGCCCTACAACTGCTTTTTCGCAAATCCAAGAAAATGGACGAATGTATGCCCCCGGACGAATTTCTGCTTCACGCCCAATGTATGCTGGTCCTTCGATAGTTGCCTCATCAGAAACGTTAGCTGTTTCATCGATAAAAATATGATTTTCTTCATCCTTCACTAATTTCATTAATTGATTTTTTAGCGAATTTTCATGATCAGGATTCAGGATATCCCAAATGGAATTATCTGGTAAGTGAGGGTCTCCTTCGTTATTCGGATTATTTGGGAAATTAGGAAACAAATCCCACCGACTTAGTCCCTGCATGATGCATCAACATCGCTGATTATTCATGAGTTGTCCGGTTCTGTGACAAGAGAAACCGGTCCTGCAGCAATTACTGACGCATCAGCATCATCTGAAAACATCTCAAAATTTTCTTGAAATAATGAAACCAAATCTTCTGCTGCACTATCATAATCTTCTGGCTTGTTCCAAGTACTTTTCACATCAAGAATTTCGCTAGGCACACCCTCACATTCCATTGGAACTTCAAATCCAAATCGTTCATCAATTCTCATTGGAGAATTGTTCAGTGATCCATCCAATGCTGCATTGAGTAAAGCACGAGTCCATTTAATTCGAATTCGGTCACTTTTTCCAAAGCCACCTGCAATCCAACCGGTGTTCAACATCCAACAAGATGCATTATGTTCATCGATTTTTTCTGATAAAAGTTCACCGTAAACACTTGGATGCATTGGCATGAATGGAGCCCCAAAGCATGCGCTAAATGTGGCTTTAGGCTCAGTAACTCCCATTTCTGTTCCTGCCACTTTTGCTGTATATCCTGAAATGAAGTGGTAAGCAGCTTGTTTGGGGTTCAGTTTTGCGATAGGAGGCAGTACCCCAAATGCATCACAAGTTAGGAATACCACATTATGGGGATGCCCTCCCATGGATGAAGGAACGCGATTTTCGATAAATTCGATTGGATAAGACCCACGAGTATTTTCGGTTAATGTTGAATCGTTGAAATCAGGAACACCTTCAGAATCAAGAATTACATTTTCAAGAATAGAACCGGGTTTACGAGTAGTCTCAAAAATTGCCGGTTCATCTTCTTCACTTAGTCGAATCATCTTTGCATAACATCCACCTTCAAAATTGAATACTCCTTCATCAGACCATCCGTGTTCATCATCTCCAATTAATGGCCGTAATGGATCGGCAGAAAGAGTAGTTTTTCCTGTCCCAGATAAGCCAAAGAATACTGCAGAATCTCCATTTTCACCAATATTGGCTGAACAATGCATCGGTAAATGACCACGAGTAGGTAGAATATGATTCATTATTGAGAAAATCGACTTTTTAATTTCTCCAGCATAACGGGTACCTCCAATTAGAATTAATCCATCTTCAAATGAGATGATAACGAACACATCAGAATTTATTCCTGCAGTTCCTTTTGGTGCATGGAAATTTGGTGCATGAAGAATCGTAAATTCTGGCTTCATTCCTTGAATCTCTTCAGCAGTTATTCGAAGAAACATATTCCTAGCAAAAGATGCATGCCAAGCATTCTCGGTAACTACTCTGAGAGGCAATCGTAAACTTGGATTTGCACCACAAGCAAGATCTTCTACAAACAATTCACTCACAGAATTTAGATGACCTTGAACCATTTTCTTAATTTCTAAATAATTTCTTCGTTCAATTGGACGATTGACGTCTCCCCACCATACAGCATCAGTGTATGGTGTCTCATCGACAATAAATCGGTCATTTGGAGATCTTCCGGTTCTTTCTCCAGTTTCAGCAACGAAAACCCCGTGAGCTGTTAATCTGCCTTCTTCTCTTCGAAGTGCGTGAGAAATCAAATCTTCTGATTCAAGATTCCAGTGGACGTCTCCTTTAGGAGATAATCCATGAGCCCCTAAACCAAGGATTCCAGCGACACCAGCGGTGTCCAGCCGTGGCAGGACCATGTCTGCGTGGCTCCCGACCATATCTTTCAATGATTCCACTCAAAAATTCGTACATTACGTGTTTAATTGCATTTGTAGATGATACCTTCATCCCCAATATCTACTCATCACGTTACATGGGAGGTCCCCGTTCGGATGAGGACCGCTTTCTTGAAGAGAGAAAGTTTGAGACTTCCCAATCAATAGATTTGGGAGATTTAATCGACGAAGCAAAATCGGCAATATCTTCTACTCCCAAAAAAATTCTTTCTGAAAACATAAAGAAAGAAGATGATGATTCGGCTATTGGTGATTTTTTCGATCCTTTTGCGTCTGATGATGGAACTGGTCCAGGAAAAGTGATGCGGGATGGTTCTGTTCCTATCGCTCCAGATGCTGACTTTGTTTCTGACTTAGCCATTCAGGGCGAAGTACGTTTGAGTTGGGGTTTGATGGCCGCTATGATTTCAGTTTATTCTGCAATTTCAATCTTGGTTGGAACTGTTGTTTCAGATCCTCAATATGCATTTTTTGGATTGTTGGCTTTGGCAATTTTTGGATTTGTATTAGGTGAGCGTTGGATCCCTCGTCCAGCTATGTACCAACTAGGAGTAGTTTGGTTGATTATTGCAATGAAAATCCTCTATGGTTTGGCTATCGAATTACATTCTTGGTCACTTTTTGGTGTCTTTCCATTGAACGATTCAGGTTTGGCGATATCTCTACTTCTTCTTGTTCTATTGAATATTGGTGTTGCTTATCGTTATAATGAGGACGCAATCGCTGCACAAGCAGTTCTAGTTTTATTGGCAATATCATCAACAGTGGGATCTTTGGGAGGAGAACTGGGAGTAGCAGGGATGATTCTTGGTGCTACTGTTTTATTCCATTTACTAGCGCTTCATAGAGAGAGTGGTAATCTAGCTTCCTTAGGTATCGCTGCATCCAACCTTTGGATTGGAATGCATGCTTTGACTCCTGGTTTTGACTTGGGTTCTCTCAAAGTTTTACCATTAGATACTCCTATGGTTTTGTTTTTATTATTGATAATGACCAATTCAATTAATGCTGCAATGGCGTCCAGATTTTCTTCATCAGAAAATTGGTTTTCTTCTGGATTGAATGCTGTTGGTCTGGGTAAGCCGGGCTTATGGTCAGTTTCTGTTGGTTTAGGAATGATTGGAGCGTTAATGGCAATTGCAGCAAATCGAGAAGATTCGTCATACGCACTTGCAATGGTTGCCGGATTATTGACTGTTTTTAGTGGTTCATATCTTACTGTTCGTGGAGTTAATCCAAAAAGAATTATTGGACTAAATGGAGCCGGATTAACTGCACTTTTGTTTGTATTAATTTTACTAGATTCATCTAGATTTGATATCAGTCTACCAATTGATGCATATGCACTTTTCACTTTTGGAGCAGCATTGATTGCAGGGTGGTTATTGATTGCAAATCAAGAAAATGTTTCAGACAGAGTATTGTGGACAGGTGCAGTAGTAGTTGTGATTTTGTTAACCGTACTTCTTCCTGCACAATCTTCAGATTCGGGGGGGGATGGAGGCGCTCTTCTATCATTATGTATTTCGATATTAATGGCAGGCTCAGCATACCTCGCAGTACGTCGAAAATCACCTAGTCTTGTTGGGATAGTTTCTCTTCTACCTTGGACTTGGGTGATAATTGTAAAAATTCTCTCTTCCTCTTTTGAAGCATTGGTAGTTACAAACGAAATCAATGTAAGTTCTCCAATTGTTTTGGAAGCATCGCCCATTGTACTTCTCCTATCATTCAGCTCAATTTTACAATTAGTAGTCAATTTGGATAGCCCAGATGGAGGAATCAATTTAGCAGAACGTTTGTTAGGTACTCAGGATATATCTGCACGTTTACGGGATTCTGGATTAATGAAAATCTGGAATCTTGGTTTTGTTTTAGGGATTATAGCAATTCTATTTGTTTCGGACTCTCCTAGAATGACTGGAATATTATTGATAATCTTGTTAGGAAGTTTTCTTGGTATTCATATTGGTTCTGAATTTGCTGATCGTCATCAAGGAAACCCACGTTTTCTTTTGATTCTTTCAGGTGTAACTACGTATGTTTTGATGTGGAGACATGGCATGTTTGAATATTTTATTCCATTAATTACTGTGTTAACATTGGCTCTTGGGTTTGGACGTAGAGGAAAAAGGGGAGAAGACGGAATCCATATTGTTAACATGTCAATTCTAACTTTTGCAGTGTTAATTTGGGGGTCATCTTCGTCCAGAACCCCCCCTTCTCCCTTAACAGGGCCAATTGAATTGTCATTCGATTTCACCACCTGGTTAGTTTTAGCTTGTGTAGTGGTCACCATATCGAAATATATTCCACGAATTTCAAAATTAGAAAATATTCTCCGTCCAGCAATATCTGCATTAATTCTCCTAGTTGCTACCATCGTTTCTCTTGTTATTGCTGCTGAAGATCCATTCTCTCTTCCTGTTGCAGGAATTTTGTTCGTTGTGTCTACGATTATGATTGCAATTAATGGAGAAATTCGTTCTGAATTACTCCAAGTTAGTAAGAGAGATGAACAACTCAAAACTCTTCTATCCTTGACCAATTTACCATTAACTACAGCAACATCTTCTGATCTAACAAATCCAGTAGATAATTCAGAAACTCGTCTTCTTGGTTTTTCTTCTGAAGAAGCAGCCACTTTTGCTCAATCTCTTCACCCTGAAGAACGTTCAGCTATCGCTACAAGCGTATCGGGTTCAGGAATGAAAATGATTAATCCAAAATTAGTTGAATTACAAGAGAAGCAACTTAGAAGAGCAAAAACGACGGATACTAGTGGCGAATTAGATCTATTTATTGGAGATATCCATCATCGCCCTATCGTCGTTCTTTCGTTTATTGCAGTAATGATAATTGGAGGCATAGGAGTCTCTCTCTTTTCATCTCAATTCTCATCAATTGCTTTGGTATTGATTGGTACTCAATCTATGATATTAATCTCGATATCGAGATCAAGAGCCAAAATCCATAATCTCAATCTTCCAGATTTTCTTGGAGTTGAAACACCTATTGCATTAGCGATGATTGGTTTATCGTTAATCGCAGGATTGGGATCGAATGGGGTGGGTGCAAGTTTGAATTTTCAAACACCTTTGATGGTTGTTGGAGTAATGAATTCACTTCTTGCAGTACTCTCATTGGTTGGTAGATCAGATATTGCAAAACGTTTGCCTAGTATATTGGAAATGTTCATTGTAACAATGTTAATTTCAAGATTACTTGGAATTCCATTGAATTCTACGCCCATGTTGTTGCAAGTTAATCCGTTTGCAGACGGTAGTAACTTGATTGGATGGGTCTTGGTTTGGTTAATTCTTGAGTTTTTACTATTCTCATCAGCATTGATTTGGGATTGGATAGAAGGACGCAGAAGAGCATTAGAATTACCCGACCATAGGAGTGCATCGGGAAGAGCAACTTGGGCTGGGATGATAACGATGCTTTCCTTTGGCCCTGCTGGATTATTAGCAAGTTTGATTGGTTTACGAAGAGGATTACAATGGACTCAACCAGCGGCTGTAACTGGCACAATACTTTCGATTTCTGCAGCATTATTTGCATTCACAGCGTGGGTATCAGTTTTTGATGAATATTATCATTGGGTGATTATTTCAATTGGATTCATTTGTTTATTCGGATTAGTGTGGAGCCATAGTGAAAGTAAGCGTATTTGGACATCTACATTTACAATTAATGCACATATTTTGCTTGTTTTAGCAGTATTAATTTCTCCGTTCCCTCCAGTTGTTCTTTTAGCAACATTACTTCTTCTTTCTACATGTACTTGGGTAGTAGGAATACTTCAATTGCGTAAAGGAATGCGGTTTTGGGGAGCTAGTGATTTGGTATTTGCTGGAATGGCTGGAATTTTAACAATGGGAAGTGAATTGTTAGAACCAACAACAGCATTCATTGCATTGGTTGCCCTTGCAATAGAGTTGGGAATAGTAGTTTGGTTAGCACAGAAACACCAAGAAGCAATGTTGACTTCTGAATGACTATCTTTCAAATCTTTTAGAGGATAGGTTGATGATGACATCGTTAGAGTAAGGACTGATGCCCGGTTCATGGATGGCCGATACTTCCGAAGAGGAAGAACATCCAACAGTACCTATTGGCCTAAATGAAATGACAATTCCTAGAATTGCATTGCTTATGTCAGTGGTAACTTTATCTTCACTATTGGTGATGACTTCCATTATCGGTTGGAGCGTGTATTCTTTTCTCAATGATTTTGAAGATTCGTTAGATGCAGGCGATCCAGCAGTTCTTCAGGTAGATGGCCGATGGGGTTGGGAAGCACATTTGTTGTTTGATACCTGCTCTCCCTTGGCAGATGTCTGGACTATGCCAGAGAATCTTAGTGGACAAGATGACGTGTTTTTCTATCCAGGTGAATTGAGTTGTGATTGGTCCCATCAAGGTACAGGAGATCATGCTGTAGTTGTATTATACAATCGCGGAGGGAACAATGTCGATCTAATGTTAAGTTTAGATTCAACATCTGTAGTATTTTCAGAAAGTGGCGAATCAACATTACTTCTTTCAAGTTTTGAAGGCAATTCCACGTTTTTCGCCCCTCTAAATTTGCTTGAAGATATTGATGAAGAAACACTTCTTTTCAATGCATCTCATGTTACGGTAATGGATGCTGTTGTATCTTTAGAAATAAACCTCATGCGTGGCACAAATCAAGAACCAGTTCATAATGATGAAGGAGATTCAATGCAGGTTCATTATCGGGTGTGGGATGCAGATAATGAATCTCTTCTTGATGAAGGAGATTTACCTGTGAATGCAGGAGAAGATTCTCGATATATCGATGGTTTTGGTTGGTCTGCATTAGGACTTGATATCGGCCAAGATCGTGGCTTACTTTCACCTGGTACTACTCATGTTACATTATTGCCTCCTGCAATTGCTTATGGAGGTAATAATGAACATTTCTTACGTGACTCTTGGCTTAGATTTGAATTAGAAATTACTAGTCTTACTGCTATTTGACTAACCCGAAACCCCCATACCTCAATACTTGCCGAGAGTGTCATGGGCGCCTCCCATCGAGCCTTGGAATGTGATGGCCGAGCGCAGTCATGGGCGACTAGAAAATCTCCACCGAAAGCACAGAGGAAAGGAGAACCAGTAGTCCATATGACTAATCAAATGCGGAGACTATCTACCCCTTGGTCCATTGCCTCTGAGAGGGCTAATCGAATTGGTGATGCGAATTTTCCTCCAGGTTTAATTCTCGATCCAGCAGTTGGGTCAGGAATTCATTTAGCTTCTATTTGCATTGCAACCAATAGAGTTGGTTTAGGAATCGAACTCGATGAAGAGGCAGCACGTTTTTCTGCAGCAAATATGAATCGTTTACTAGTTAAAGGAAAAGATCCCGGTCGCATGGCTCATCGAATTTTAATCGGTGACGGCGTAGATTCATTGGGTGCTTTGTCTACTCTCCATTCATCATTGGAATCAGCGGGCATAGCATCTACTCCACCTATTGCAATGCTTCATGTTGATCCTGCTCGTCCATTAGATGCTCAAAATCATACACTAGATGAGATGGCACCACCGCTTCGTCCGTTATTGGAATCATGGTTACCAAAAATGGCAATTGATAATCGTGGTCCAGCATTACTTCTAGATTTATCACCTAGACTTTCGAAAAAACAACGAGCAGAAGTTGACAAAATATTGGATGATTTAGCCCCTGGAGTTGATAGAACATGGGAATGGCTTTCTCAAGGCGGAGGTCGAGTTGACCGACTGTCTGTATGGGTTGGACCATTAGCAAGCACTGAAAAATTCCGTTCTATTCGAATGGGACCATCATCGGTAGAATCTATTGTTTCGTCATCTGAACAGTCACTCTTTATTTCGGAAAAGAAAACTATGCCTCCAAGTTTTGATAATTGGGTTGTAATTGTCGACCCTTCTATCGTCGAATCTCGATTACATGTTGAATGGCTAAACAACCATCTAGATGGAATATATGATCCATTTTGGCAACGAGCGAATTTACGTCGTCCAGTGTTAGTTAGTAAATCTCCTCCGCCTCAAACATTAATCTCAGATCCTTTCGTTGTAGCAGTAGGACGAGTAGTTGCTCATCGTTTAAGTTCTCCAAATATGGAGAATGCACCCACCGTTGCCCGAGCAGCAGAGCGTGCAGGAATAGGTCACCTTGTTCTTCGATGTGAAGTAGATCCTGAACTTCACCCTAAGATACAGAAGCGATTGAATAAGTCTCTCAAAGGTGTTGATGGTTCACGAGGATTTGTAATTGATATTCCAGTAAGTAGTCGTGATGGTGGATGGCACGTAAACTTCGTAACTTGTTCGGAGAATTGAAAAATTTTCAGATAAAATTCCATCGTTCTATTGAAATAGGGGATTCAAGTCGGGAGCCTGCCTATATGGCCACTGGGCGACTAGTGAACACGGGGGAACAGTAAAATGAGTACTGAAAAAGACCTTGGTGATGACTTCCTGTATATCCTGCGAATTGCGGATGCAGACATCGATGGAATGCGACCTATTGGAATGGGAATGACAAGTGTGAAAGGAATAGGCCAACGAACTGCACGACGCCTTTGTCAATTGGCAGAAATAGACCCATCCAAATTAGGTGGCCATTTGTCTGATGAAGAACAAGATCGCCTTCGTTCTGTAATCGATTCATATCCTACTTTTGTTCCACATTGGCTATTGAATCGTCAACGTGATTTAGAAACTAATGAAGACGCACATCTTTTCTCTCAAGAAGTGAAAATGACTAGAGACGATGATATTGCTCGTCTTGCTGAAATGAAGACATATCGCGGTATGCGTCATCGAAGTGGACACAAGGTCAGAGGACAACGCTTGCGAAGCAACGGCCGTTCAGGTCTAACGCTTGGAGTACAGAGGAAGAAGTGAGGTGATTAAATGGGCCAACCAAAGTTTTCTCGACCAAAGACACAAACACCAACTCATCCATGGAAGGCTGAGCGTATTGAAGAAGAACATGCTTTGAAGGAACAATATGGTCTCAAGCGTGTAGGTGGAATGAAGGAGATTTGGCGCGAAAGAAGCGCTCTTCGACGCCATCGACAATTAGCTATGAAATTGATAGGTCGTGTTGATACTTCCGAGGGTCACTTCAAGCGTGAAAAAGAAGAGTTCCTAGGTTCAATGCAACGTAAGGGATTAATTTCAGAAGATGCCGATTTGGATGATGTTTTACAGATTTCTGTAGAAAATATGCTAGATCGGAGACTCCAATCTCAGGTATATTACAAAGGCTTTGCACCATCAATGCGCGCCGCTAGAAATATGATTGTTCATGGACATATTGTATTAGGAAATCAGAGAATGAACGTTCCAGGTTATCATGTACTGAGAGAACAAGAATCTGAGATTGCATATCACCCTAGTTCTAATTTCAATGACCCGAATCATGCAATTAGACAAGAAATGGACCGAAGAAGACAAACAGTAGGTGGAGATGATTCAGTAGATGTTACTCAACAGGTTCGTGAAGCTCATACTGATGCAGATTTTATTGAACAAATTAAAGCCGATGAAGCAGCAATGGATGCCGTTGAAAATGAGGATGGAGGTGAAGCCTGATGGGTCATAAAGCAGTTGTCCATATTTTTACATCACACAACAATATTCTGATTACAGCTACTGATTTGACTGGTGCTGAAACAATTTGTAAAGTGTCTGGAGGGATGATAGTTTCCAGTGGGGCCGATCAAAGCGGTCAATTTGCATCCACTCGTGCCGCAGAACAAATCGCTGAAATGCTAAATGAGAAAGATTTCGATCAAGTGATTGTGAAGTATCGAGGAGCTGGAGGTAACCGTTCTCCTTCTGCACCTGGTGCGACATCGGCTATCCGTGCTCTTACTCGAGCTGGAATGACCATCACTCGTATTGAAGACGTCACACCAATTCCAACTGATGGCACAAAGAAAAAGGGCGGCCGAAGAGGCAGAAGAGTTTGATAATGGAGGAATAGAAATGAATAGTGAGATAATTACAGAAGAAAATCATAGCATTCGAATCTTATTGAAAGATACAGATCGTGCTAGCGTAAATGCACTTAGAAGAACTATGATAGCAGATACCCCAAAGATGGCAATTCACAGAATTCGGTTTACTCAGTCTACAACAGAAGAAGATGGAGTAATTTGGGAAAGCGTCGGACCTCTTCCTGATGAAATCGTAGCTCATCGATTGGCTATGATTCCCATACCTTCCGAGGGTGAATTCTATATGCCTGAAGAATGCCCTAATTGTGCAGACATGGTAGAGTCTCAACGAGGCTGTCCATTGTGTGAAATTATCTATCGTTGTATGGTTAGAGGGGAACCGGAAGGCCGTGCGGTGAAAGCAAGAGACCTTGAGGTACTAGGTGATTTGAAATTTTCAATTCCAACAGAATTCGAAGATATTACTGTCACTAAATTGTATACTGGTCAGACAATTGATTTCATCGCTCGTGCAATTAAGGGCCATGGAAGAGATCATGTAAAGTGGCAACCAGTAGTAGGAATCACATTCTATGCTCGACAACATGCAGTTTTGAACGACAAGAAAGCTGCAAAGGTGTTGTGGGGCTTGGGCCTTGCAATCAAGGAGAAAGATTTTGGAAAGAATGGAAGAATGGAAGATATTTCATTGGTAGATCAAATGAAAAAAGATTTACTTCATGTTGGTCCAAGTACAGATTATGGAAGAGACTTTGCCGATGCAATTACTTTAGAAGATGTACCAGGTGAATTCATTCTTCAATACGAATCCGATGGTTCAATGAATCCGAGGACAATCTTTGAGCACGCAAGTCAGATACTTTCGGCACGTTTGAATAATATTTCAGCAGACCTTGAAGAAGTACTTTGATTCAGCATACCTTGATGGTGGTTACAACCTCTTCTCGTTCTGGCGCCCACGTCACTCTTGCTTTTACAGTGCATTCTGATTCTGAGAATCCTTTAGAACAAGGGTCCTATGGTGTCGGACTTTGTTTAGAAGCCGGCCTTTCTACAACTTGTAGATCAGATCCATCATCTTCAACAGGTGTAACAGTCATTGTCAACGGGAATCCTTCCGATGAGGAATTACAACGAGAAGTTTTACTGGAATGTATTAAATTTGATCAAGCATTGTCATCCATGCATCATACATTTGATGTTCAATCTCAATTACCATTTTCTCAAGGATTTGGATTGTCTGCAGCTGGTGCTCTTTCTGCTGCTAGATGCTTACTAGCGATGTCTTCCCTCCCCCCTAAAGATCAGGATAAAGCTGCTTGGATGATTGCACATCGTGTAGAAAGAAAACTTAGTGGTGGATTGGGAGATGTGACAGCATTACATGCAGGAGGGATCGCTCGTCGCAATCATCCAGGCTCTCCTTATCATTTATTTGAAGAAAATTTCATGAGTGGACCTGGTGAATCAGAATCTTGGGAAAGTCCAATCCCTGTACTCGCAGTATGGCGAAAAACAAAATCTAGACATACTTCTGAATACATTGATTCTGAAGAATGGAGTTTGAAAATTCGGTCCGCAGGAATTCAAGCAATGGAATCATTGGGAATAGGTGAATGGAATAAAAATAGATGGACAGAAATAATCAATCAAGCTAATGATTTTGCTGAAAATTCCGGATTATTGGATGATGCAGAACGTAGAGAACTTCTCAATGAAGTAAGATGGGCCTTGAGATCCTTTGAACCAAGACTTTCAGTTTTACTTTGTATGTTAGGAGAAAGCGTGGTCGTAATACCCAATGAAATCGAAGATGATGGATGGTTAGAATATGCAGAAATTTTGATAGATAGATTAACTGATTTAGGATGCTTATCAACGAGAGTTGGTAAGATTTCATGAACGATTTTCATTATGTTCAATCAAGATACTTAGATCAACAGGTCCTGAATCTAGTTTCTGTGCCCCAAGAAGATTCAGCCCATCACAAAAACCGTGACGATAAATTATGGCTCCTTGTCCGTATGCTTCCGTATATCGATTAACTTGTTTCTGAGTTTTTTTCCTAGGAAAACTCAATGCAGAACCGAAGAAATGCTTTGCGTCTATCCAAGCACACGGAATTCCATTAATTCGTACATCATCTAAGAATAAAAGGTCAGGAGTGCGAACAGGTCGACCTTCTGATTCTACTTGTTCTTTAACCAACTCTTCTTGACGTCGAAATCGGACCCCTAGGGATTCAAAATGATTACACAATAGTTCTTCAAAAAGATCAGCGGCAATGTGTGTTTCCGTTTGATCAACATTTGAGACTCTATCTGCTTCTTCAGCAATTTGGAATTGTTCTTGATCTCTTTCGTTCATTCTGCCTGGTTCTTTTAGTAATGTTTTGATACGGTTTTTACCATAATTCCTCGCACTTAATATTGCTCTAAATACATTCACTGGAGGTCCATCAACGATTTTAGCCAATTCTAGTATATCCGTTCCATTATCATAACGACGCTTCAATTCCTTTTTTCGATTCATTATTCTGTGGTGAGAATATACTGATTTTTCTTGATTAATTGCAGCTCTCAATGATAATGCTTGTTCGAGGGTGAGTGGAAAATCAGAAATAATTTCTGCAATTTCATCTACCTCTTCCTCTTTCAACCAACCAAACTCTCCACGTTTGACAATTTTTTCCCCTACACTTTTTTGCACATCTAATGGAATAGGGTTTACCGGCCAATCAATGTGTATTGTTCTAGGAGGAGGATTAATTTCAGTGGGAATCCCCATAGGTCGAGGATTAACAGCAAATCGACCAATAGCTCTTCGGCATGTTAGTTCATCTCTAACATCCCAATCTTCTTCTCTGTCCACATTCTTCTCTAGTTAACGACCCTCTATGAATACGAGGGTTTGTTTCATAGAAAAGCTAGTCCAGGTTGCAAAGGTATAGCAAATCTCGCTTTTCCAGCAATATCATCTCCAGTCCCTGCTGCATATACTATTACTTCTTCAACATCTATTGCTTCTGCAATGAAACCAACTGCATCTAAGATATATTTCGATTCGTTAAATCCTGACATAATTAAATTCCTCTCTCCTTCAGTCAAGGTAAATACTCTGCCGCGCGATTTTTTCGAACCAATTGTCAACATTCTCCAATATTGCATTACTTCACCTCTTATTTTCTCATCTTGAAATAAAGAATGCAATTGAATAAATGCTTGCCCTTCTTTCATAAAATCATAATTTTCCAAATGTAATTCTATTGCTTCACGCATCAGTTTAATTTTCCATTCAGGGGATGTTTGAATTACTAATTTTGTAATTGTAGATTCAGTATGTCTTTCAGCTAATCCCTTTACATTCCTAGCATTATCGATTAAATTTCGAAGTGTTGATTCTGCTGCTAAAGTAATAATGTCATCTCCAACCGAAGGTGTTGTAGTCAATTCTTCCCAAGTAGGGCTTCTATCAGCAAATGGAAATGTAGACTCAGCCAATAATGTATTTTCTCCTATGATTTGATTCCATTCTTCTGCTAGGTGAGGGGTTACAGGATAGATCATTTGTCCCCATTCTTTCATATGTGTTAGAAGTGTGTTTCTGCTAATTCCCCCCCGTCGAATTGCCCACTGCAGGTCACTTAGCATATCGAAATGACTAATCATCACACTTTCTCGGATTTTTACGTCGAACATTGCTCCTCTCCATTTGGACCAATTTATTCTTCTTTTAGCAGATAGCCAAGCATCCATTGGCCCTTTATCATCATTAATTGAATCTAATAATTTCAAACAACCGAAAATTTGGTGTAATTGACGATGATTAGCCTCTAATGCCGAATCTGACCATTCCATTCCGGCTTCAGGATTTGCTCCAAAGAGGATAAACAACCGAACGGTATCTGCTCCAAATTTGTTAATCATAATTTCAGGACTAACTGTATTGCCCAAACTTTTACTCATTTTAGCAGATCTAGATGTTAATTCTACACCACATGTTGGACATTTTTTCCCATCAAAATCAACATGAAATTCAACATTACAATCAATACAATACGGAGTTGGAGCATTGACCATTCCTTGACAAACAAGTTTAGAGAATGGCTCCGATACATCATTTAATCCTGCATCTCGTAATGCCTTGGTGAAAAATCGTGCATATAGCAAATGCATCACAGCATGCTCAATTCCTCCAATGTATAGGTCAACCCCATCCGACATCCAATAGTCTGCTTCTACTTTGTTGAATGGATTTGAGTCGTTGAGAGCATCTGTAAATCGTAAAAAGTACCATGAAGAATCATAGAATGTATCCATTGTGTCGGTTTCTCTTTTTGCTTTGTTGCTACAATTAGGACAGGTTGTATTCAGAAAACCTTCGTGAGATTCTAACGGGTTACCGGATGGTTCTTCAGTGAAAACAACATCAAGTGGTAATTCAACAGGTAAATCTTCAGTGGGTACTGGTACAACACCACACGAATCACAATGAATGAATGGTATTGGAGTACCCCAGAATCGTTGTCGACTGAGTAACCAATCCTTTAATCGATGTTGAACAGTTCCTTTTCCTCTGTTTTCTTTTTCAAGTGTTTGAATTACGGCTTGTTTGGCTTCATCACCAAATAAACCATCAAATCCTTCTCTTCCAGAGTTTACCATCCACCCTAGTCCTTCAAATGCCCGACCTGTAACTTTAGGTTCTTCACCTTCGTTTTCGGATAATACTTGGCGGATAGGGATATTGTATTTTTTTGCAAAATCAAAATCACGCTGATCATGTCCTGGAACTGCCATTACTGCCCCAGTACCGTAGGAAGCGACAACAAAGTTCCCAGCATAAATTGGAACATTTTCTCCAGTCATTGGATTAGTTGCGTAACGACCTAAGAAAACACCTTTTTTTTCTCGAAGCATATTGATTCGATCAAACTCTGACATCCGTGCACATTCATCGGCTAATTCTCTATATTCTTCTTCAAAGTCAGTTCCAGAAACCAATTTCTCACAAAGCGGATGTTCAGGAGCTAAGGTCACAAAAGTCACACCAAAGATGGTATCTGGACGAGTGGTAAATGCTCGAATTACTTCCTCTTCGTCAACAATAGGGAAATCAATGTCAACTCCATGTGAACGACCAATCCAGTTTCTTTGCATTGCCTTTACATTTTCAGGAAATTCAATATTTTCTAGCGAATCAAGTAATTCATCGGCATATGTTGTCATTTTCAAGAACCATTGCGCCATGTCTTTTTGTCGAACTTCTTCAGCACAACGCCAACATCGGTTATTTTTGACTTGTTCATTAGCCAAAACAGTATCACAAGAATCGCACCAATTTACAGGAGCAATTCGACGTTCAACTAGACCCATTTCATGGAATTTTAGAAAAATCCATTGATTCCATTTGTAATATGTTGAATCACTAGTCGCAAGTTCTCTACGCCAATCATAAGAGAAACCCATTCGTTGCAAATCGCTTCGAATACTTTCGATGTTTGACCATGTCACATTATGTGGATGACCTCCAACTGCCTTTGCTGCATTTTCTGCTGGCATTCCAAATGAGTCATATCCCATTGGATATAGAACATTAAATCCATTTAAGCGTCGGAAGCGAGCTATACTATCTCCAATACTGTAGTTTCTAACATGTCCCATATGCATGTGTCCAGATGGATATGGAAACATTTCCAAGCAGTAAAATTTCGGTCGACTCTCGTCTACTTCAGAATGAAAAATATCTGCATCCTTCCATTTTTTTTGCCATTTTATTTCGATATCTTCGGGTTTGTATTCACTCACTACATCACCCCCTGACATGTAATCGATTGAGTCTTAGTTATTCAAATCGGTGGGGTTTCACTTATCTTTCTTGAGGGAAATCAGTACTTTCCAATAAGAAAATAGCTTCTCTAGTTAAACGATATCTGTATCGTAATCCAACTTTGTCTCTTTCAATTAATCCAAATCCTTCCAATGTTTTCAGATGATGGCTAATTAATTGTTGACTGCTCTCTAGTCGAACTGCAAGTTCTTTTTGACTCAAATTCACAATATCATTTTCTGTGGCATCCAATAGATTCAGAATCTTTCCTTGTAGGGAATTAGGATCAGGAGTTAGAAGAGGAACTGGAAGGTTTTCATCATCTAGAAGTTGATTAATGGTAGAGGGATAATATCTCATCATTCTACCATCTCTTCTTCTCCATAGTAGTTCTTGATCTTCTAGCACCTTTAGATGGTGAGCAAGTTGACCATTACTCATTTGAAGAGCACCAAGTAGAGCACGGAAATGAACTCCGGGATTCGCAACAAGATATCCTACAACTCTTCCTCGTTGGAATTCGCCATCGTAATCTCGTCTACGTACCATTCCGATTAATGCGAGTCCACCATTTAGTCCAGCAATTCGAATCCATTCAGTATTCAAGATGAAAATGATACACATAGAAAGCAAGGAAGTTGAAACAACCACAGCGGTAGCTGGAACGAAAATTTCGGTAATACTTTCTGCTGGTTGATTTTCACTTTCTGATGAAACAACAACTTCATTTTCAGGAGTCCATTGATCAATTACCTCTTTTACAATGAAGCCAGAATTCCATTCTGAACAATGTTCTGGAATATTGGCTGGGGCGTCAATTGTTCGATAAGCACCTTGATCACCTGTAACTGGATTTAGTGAAATATCTTCTGAACCAACAAGAACAGTTTCCTCTCCAGTGGGTGTAGTTAGAATCCAACATCCTCCAGTATCTGTTCTTACATGGTTCCAAGTTCCTTCTAAGAGTGAAGATATTACGATTTGTTCTTGATTTTCATTTTGCAATTCTTCTTCATTTGAAACAATTTCTTCTTGAGATTCCGAATCTTCTTGTTGAGGTAAATCGATGACATGTGAAATTTCAAGTTCAAGAGACGGATAGGAACGAAGTGTGATTTGAATAAAGTGAGTTCCTACTAGAGAATTATCAATCGAAATTAGTTCTACAGGGACGTCTGAAAATACTATCGAATCACCTGTTTTTAAATTTTCAAATGTGTCAAAAACTCCACAAGCATTAGTTGAAGAAGATATAGTAGGAACACCCTCTAACATTGTATTCGTTCTAATGACACAATCATCTGCCCACATTAATGTGAAATCATCTTCACCAAGATTGGTTACAGAAAGGTCTACCATTATTCCGTTTTCAGTTTCTGTTAGAGAATCGATTACAAAATTAATATTTTCAATCGATTGTAGATTTAATCTACATTGTTCAGCAACCAATCCATCTTGAATTTCAAATGGTAGAGAAGTAGCAATACCTTGACCTAGAATCTGAATTATTGCGGCCATTTGTCCCCCATGCCACCCACATCCAGCTTCATAAGATGCAGTTAGACTTGTTTCATGCAGCGAAATTGTTGATGAAGGCTGAATTTTGATGGTTTCGAATTGTTCTTGGCAATTACCATTATTCCACGCATCATCGTGGATTAATACACCCATTTCATTGACAATATACATTGATGATGGGCAATTAATATTGTATTCAATGGTTTTAGCAATACTTCCATCATTGCGGATTAAAATTTCAAAATCTATTTCAGAACCAGTAGGTGCAATTCCATCTCGAAGAGATAACGAATTAACAACGATCGATAGTTCTGAAGTATCTTCGAATGTTTCGATAACATGATTCCATTCTTTAGTAGTGGAATCAATTTCGTTACCCATCATCCAAATCGATGAAGAGAGAACACCGTCTTCATCAATGTTTGAGAGAGAAAATGATACCCACCCCAAATGATGGCTTTTACCCGCTTCAATAGTTTCTCCATTCCCACATCCTAGATTAGAAAGGGATGTAGGTTGATTTGTGATTGACCACAGAACATCACAAGTTTCCAAACCTGTAATCGTTATATCTTCCAATCCTGAATTGTATATTTCCGCTCCAATTAGTAATACATCACTAGAAGTGCTAGTTTCTGAATACAATGAGAATGGAGCATAATTTGCTTCAAAATGCAAATCAGATGGTAGGGAAATTGAATGTTTTAATTCAATCTCTGATTCCGAAGGAATTGTATCAAATCCACCAATAGTTCGAAGAATATAGGTCCCTTCAGGAAGATAACCTTCGTCATTGGTCCAATCATAAGTCATTGTCCCAATATCCAAAATTTCAGAAGAATCAAGTGTTTCTCCGCGTTTTTGATTCGGACAAAGTCGATGATTATCCAAATCATATACAATCTCATTATTTTCATTAATAATTTGGAAAGTTGCTAGACAACTTGGATTGATTTCTATTGATATTTGATTGAATCCAGTATTTTTTATTGAAACTTCGAATGTAGAATCTGTTCCTGCAAAATAGTGCAATCCATCATGCGGCTCCAATCCTTCTGTTTGAGTAATTACTTGTTGTTCCGGTTCGGCCTGAACACTTCCAATCAAGGTAAAAAACAGAATCAGGACCAAAATTAATGAATGCTGACGCTGGCCCATGGGATATCCTTGTAACTCGTCATGTATCAACTGATTGGTACATAGATATTGTATGATAAACGCATATATCCTCCTTCCTTTTCAAACGAACATGCTTAAACCGGGTGAATTCGATCGTTTTGTTGATGAAAGTGGAATTGAAATCTGGGTCACTCAAATGGGTGGATACATGAATATGAATACTGCTTTTATTGATAGAGAAAATGAAATTGTGGCGATTGTTGACCCGTTTGATTCACGTCGTTGGGTTGAAGCTTTAGAGGAAGAAGGCCTACGTCCTACCCATCTACTTTACACACATACCCATCGTGATCACGCTGCAGGATTCCCTCAAATGATGCGATTAATTCCTGATTTGGAAGTTTGGGGGCATTCTGAATGTAATCATCCAGGACTTTTATCATATGTTGTTTTTAGAAAAATCGAATTCACTCATTTTTGGGATCATGCTCCCCAGACTGAAGAGATTTGGACACAAGGAAACATTTCACTTACCGTTACTCATTCTCCAGGCCATGCTCCTGGTCATGTTACTTTTCATGGCCATGGTGTGTTTCATGCAGGTGATTTATTGTTCACATATGCTTGTGGTAGAGATGATTTGCCTGGCAGCGATCCTCTTGCTTTGTTACATAGTATTGCCTTTGCAAAACATCAATTGATGGATTTACCCCCAGACTGGCGATTAATTCCTGGACATAGATATGATTGGATTGATGGCACAACACCGGATTGGGTTTCAATCGCTGCTTGCCTAGAGCACAATTATACTCTTAATTCACCGAGTTTGCCTCAATTTGAATAATCAAAGATCTTCTAACGAAGGAATTGATGCTAATGCTTCAGCAGCCTCTTTTTCTTGATGTACTTGCCATTGTGGTTTTTCGACCCATCCTAATTCTTTAGCCTTCTCAAAATCTCCTTGTTGGGCATAATATTCTGCCCATGCCGATCTTCTTTCTTCTTCTTCACTGAATGCTTCTTCTTGAACTTGTAATCTCTTTTGTTCACTAACATATCGTCGTTTTGCTGCTTGTCTAGATACCATTGCCATTAGTATCGAAGCCAGTAGAAGTGCAACAATTCCTGCGACACCAAGAGTTGCAATTTGAACAAAATTTGTGCCTTCTTGTTGTGATTCTTCATTATTTTCCTCAATTATCGCACATGTTGTTCCGAATTCAAATTGTTCTGGGTCATACGGACATGCATCACTAAGATCAGAGGTTCCATCGTTATCAGAATCAAGACACCCTAACCTATCTTTCCAAGAAGTACCGGGTTGAGCTTTACAATCATCTGGCTCAAAAGCATCTTTGGTTGTGTTGTCTCCATATCCATCTTTGTCAAGGTCAATATATTGGGATGGAATTGTTGGAAAAGCATCTGCATCTAATCCAGATTGATTATCTCCATAACCATCGCCATCAAGATCACTCCATTGAGTTGAATCATTAGGAAAAGCATCGCCATATTGGTCTCGATGAATAACTTGTGTGGAAGTATTTCCATGAGTATAATTTACTGTAGATGTTATATTGGTATAGCCATAATTATCTCCTACTCCGTCTAAGTCATTGTCTTCCCATTGTAGAATATCATCTGGGAATGAATCAATACTATCTGCATATCCATCCCCATCTGAATCTGGACATCCTAATATTCCGTTTTCAGTTGATGTACCTGGAAAGTTAGGACAATCATCCATATTAGGTCCAATTTGATCAGGGTAACCATCCCCATCCGCATCTGTCCATGCAAATCCATCATCTGGGAATGGATCTTCAATGTCTGCGGTCCCATCATTGTCTGAATCTGGGCATCCGCGGACATTTGGTTCACTCAAAGTTCCATATTCTAGAGGACAAACATCAGCATCAGTACCATCCGGATTATCTCCATAACCATCTGAATCTGTATCTTTCCATTGAGTTGGGTCTGAGGGATACCAGTCTCCGTTATCTCCACTTGGAACATCACCATAACCATCGCCATCAGAATCTATGCATTGCACACCATCATCGATGAAAAGGTCTGGATTTGTACCATTCATGTTTTCACCACATCCATCTCCATCTCTGTCTGCCCATTGTGTGGAGTCATCTGGAAAAGCATCGAATGAATCTGCATATCCATCCCCGTCTCTATCTGGACAACCAAAATGTTCCAAATCTTCCATCATTTCAGTTGTAGAATTGTAGACAGATGCCCATAAACTAGTACCATATTGTCCACATTTATCAGCTTGGAACCCACTAGCATTATCTCCATAACCATCTCCATCTGCATCCAACCATTGACTTGGTTCATTGGGAAAAGCATCTGCGATTCCAGTTGGTGATGCAGGGAATTCAGATGTTGGGTCTGACCAACCATCACCATCTGAATCTGGACATCCTAAACGATCCCAGATTGATTTTCCAGGAACTCCCAAACATCCATCAGAATTGGATAAAAATGGTTGGTCACCTACCCAGTCTTCATCGTCATCTGACCAATGTTCTGGATCAAGAGGAAAAATATCTACATCTGCAATTTGAATAGGTGTCATTGTGGTTATCAATTGCCCTGGCCATGATGACGGACGGGTATTATAGGCAGATCCATGATTTGGATTGTAGTAATTATCTCCGTATCCGTCACCATCAGAATCATTCCATTGAGTTGGGTTTTGAGGGAGATAATCTACCGCTCCATAGGCAGGAGGACTCCTTGTATCTGCTATATTATCTGGATATCCATCACCATCTTCATCTGCCCATTGATAGAAATCAGCAGGATAATCATCTCCTGCATCTGACCATCCATCCCCATCAGAGTCTACACATCCAAACACATCTTGTGTGGATGTTCCTGAAGTATTTACACACCCGTCAGGTTCATTCCCACTTGGATTATCTCCATATCCGTCTCCGTCAGTATCATCCCATTGAGTTCCATCTTCAGGAAATGCATCATCTGGATTTAGTACGCCATCTCCATCGATATCAGGATCTACTATCCAGTGGAATATTCCTTCGTCATTTCTGCCGTGAGCTGAAATAATATAGTTTCCATCTGGGTGCCAGTCTATCCCGTTAATCTGTCCACAATTATTGCCTCCTCCACTACTGGTACAACCTCCAGGGCGAGGAGCACTCAAAGTGTCTAATTTAGTTCCAGTTCTTGCATCAAAAATATGTATTGAAGCACCATCTGATCGGTAGTAAGAATGGCTGAATGCAATTTGGGATGAATCAGGAGACCAAGCAGTATCAAGACAAGATGTTGAGGTTGTATAAGAGAAAATTTGGGTTCCATTTAGGGCATGATATACACGTGCTCTTGCATTGCTTCCGCCCCATCCTTCACAAATAGAGACCATATTGCCATCGGGTGACCATGCAACGGCATTCAAGTAACTAAAATTTGGAGTAACTGTGCGGAATAATGTTTGATTTTTTGCATAATAAATGTAGAAATTGTCATTCCCTCCAATTAACAGAAATTCACCATCTGGACTAAAATCCACTGAATAGAAATAATCGGATGATCCAGGACTAAAATCTGCAATCTCTACTCCAGTTGTTGAGTTGAAAATCTGAACTTGACCATTCCCGTTATTTCCATCTTGGTATCCTACAGCTACAATCATTGTTCCATCTGGTGAGAATTCAATTTCTCCAGCATCTTCCCCATCAGTATCTACAGTAAAGTCAAGACTTCCATTATACGTATGGTATACTCGAACTTTTTCATCGTCTGTGTGAATCGCGAATCGTTCTCCATCTGGAGACCATGCAATATCTGCAGTCATTACGCCACTTAGTGACACTGTTCTCACGGTATTTCGAGTTGAAGTGTCCATTACTCGCACAATGGTATTGTCTTGCCCCCAGCCACCATCATCATTCAGTGCTCTGAGATAGTAGGTTCCATTACCTGGCATGAAAAGTACAGCGGCCAAATTATCGTTAGAAGTAATTCGCGCCTCTTCGAGATAACCCCCATTTGCCATTACCCACGGGTCATTCAAATCACTGGTCCCATCGCCATCCGCATCCGGACATGCTTGGCGATCAACCGTGCTGTTACCCCATGCGTTTGGACAGTCATCTAATCCATCCACAACTCCGTCTCCATCTACATCAGTTTGACCAGAAGCGGAGGTAATTGGAACCAAAAGTACTGACAAAATCAGCAATGTCCCGAGGATAGCCGCTGACTGATGTCCAAACCGAGCCATGTTATCGGGGGGGTTTCCAAGAATAAACGATTGTGGTCATTTTGCATCATTATAGTCCTGAATTGAATTCAGTTTTCCGAATCTTTCAATTCAATCGACCGTTTACTAGCGTTATGGAGGTCGAGCCGGATAGGGTGAATGTTCCGGTCGAAGATAGAATTTTACTTCACCTACTGGAGAACGAAGATCAGGCGGACCGACATACAGTCAATGCATCAGTCACTCGAAATGGTATTGCAGATGCATGTGCATTACATCCTCCAAATGTTAGTCGAACAATGCGTAATCTAGACCGAAGAGAATTAGTTTCTGTACTTACAAGAAATGTTCATGGAGATTCAAGAAGGCAAAGAACTTGGCAACTTACAGAAGATGGACGTTCCGTAGCAAAACAAAGAATGGAGAGACTATCTTCTATTCGCGTATCTATTCGAGATCAAGAAGGAACGATGCTAACAGTTAGAGCTGATCAAGCAGCAACGAGAATAGACGCACAAATGACCCTCCTCCAAGTTTTGATGCATGCACAACACGAAGGAGTCCTCCATTATGGAGATATTCGATTTGGCTCAGTGCGTCCATCATCAAAAACACCCTCATCAATTACACTGCTAAAAGGTGCACACTCTACATACCATGTTCGACCTCCAAGTATTCGTCGAATTCATGGCAGAGAATCTGAGTTGAAATCACTTGATAAGTGGTTTGAGGGAAAAGCACCTGGAATGTTAGTTCATGGTATTGCAGGTACTGGAAAAACCACTTTAATCTCTCATTGGACACAATCTCTACTTGATCGAATGCCAAGTCTAAGATTGATGTTCTATCCTTGTCATCCTTGGGATTCTCCTTTGGGATTATCAATTAGTCTTCTTCATCGTTTGGGTGTTGAATCTAGACCAGAAGGCCGTTGGGACCCACATGATCTTCTTGACACACTTCCTAAATCGCCGGGTGCATCTTTTGATATTGATTTATTTCGTCGTCGTTTGATTGAATATTTGACAGACCCAATGGCATTGCGTGAACGCATATTTACTAATCATGAAGGAACATCAGATGTCCCACCATATATTTTGTTGGTCATTGATGATGCACATCATTTAGCAGAATCTGGTCAACATTTGTTTGGGGCATTACTACAAGTTGCGGAAGTAACGCCTTTGCGTTTGCTTTTTGTTTCACGAACTACTATGTCATTTTATGATCGTAGAGATGTATTAACTAGAGGCAAGATGGAAGAACTCCAAGTATCAGGTCTAAGCGTTGAAGTTGTTCGTGATTGGTTGGATCGGATTAATGCTCCTGAAGGAGCAGACGCGGATTCTATCCATCGTCTAACTGGAGGACATCCTCTAGCATTGGAATTGTTAGAGATTTATGGGAAAGTAGTACACGAAGATTGGCTTCGCTTTTTGGATGAAGAAATCTTGGATGTATTGCCTAAAGAAGAACGAACCATTCTCAATATTTTAGCAAGCGTTGATCGCCCCATTTCTTGGAATGAATTGGGCAAAGCTGCAGGTGTAGAATCCTCACCTCCATCTGCATTAATTGAATCAGGATTGATTGTAGAACTAGATGATGGAATGTGGCTACATGATGCTATGAGAGAGAGATTAAGACGAGATATTGGAGCCATGAATAAGGCCACTGAACGAATTAATGAATGATTTAATTCATGTGTCGATTTAACCAATCATCCATTCCAGCTTTTGGCAGCGCACCTGTTTGGTTGTCTATTGGTTCTCCATTACGGAAGAGAAGTAGGTAAGGAATCCCTCTGACTCCGAATCGGCCAGAAACAGCAGGGTGATTGTCAACATTTACTTTTGCGATTGTAATGTCTCTTTCTTCTGCAATTGAATTAAGAACAGGAGCAATTGCCTTGCAAGGGCCGCACCATGGTGCCCAAAAATCCACCAATACCCATTCAGCACTCTTAGTAACAACATCAAAATCGGAATCTCCGGCATCTACAATCTGTCCCATGGTATCACCTGTATTGTCCGTATTTCTTACATGCCTATCAATATATGGCCAGTACCATAAACAGATTTCGCGTAAGGGAGATGTACTTCTTTATCTTCGGAGGCACGTAAATATGCGAATTACTCCAAGTATTCTTACTGCCGATTTCACTCGTCTAGGGGACACAATTGATTCTGCAATTTCCGCAGGAATTGATTGGATACATCTTGATGTAATGGATGGTAATTGGGTTGTAAATAAAACAATCACATTTGGGCCTGCTTTAATTCGAAGTATTCGTGAACATTTGGGTCCAGACATTTTCTTAGATTGCCATCTAATGGTTACTAATGCTGAAGAAACATGGAGACAATATGTGGATGCAGGAGTAAATTTGGTAATAGCGCACATCGAAGCAATTGAAAATCCAAATACTCTAATTTCAGATTTACATTCGGCTGGAGTTCAAGCAGGATTAGTGTTGAATCCGTCTACCGATCCAGCACTCGTCCTTCCTTATTTATCTGATTTAGATTTAGTTCTGGTAATGTCGGTTATACCTGGGAAAGGAGGTCAATCATTTATGCCTGAAGTGGAAGAAAAGGTCAAAACTTTTCGTTCAGCTATTGATGAGCAGATAAATTCGGGTGGAAGAAATACATTATTGATGATTGATGGAGGAATAAAATCACATAATGCAAAATTAGTTGCTGATTGGGGGATTGACATTGCTGTTGTAGGTAGTGGACTAATTAATTCAAAAGGTACAATTTCGGAAAATTTAGATGAAATCCGTTCTTCTATAAACGATTGAATTTTCTTTAAAATTTATTGGGAAATTACGAGCATTGAAATTGAAGAACATCAAGGGGATGCCATGGTATCCACTGATTGGGTTACATCACAAGTTTTGGAAGTGTTTCCGGATGCAGACGTTGAGGTAGTTGATCTAAATGGTACAGGAGATCATTTTCACGTTCGCGTAATTTCTATTTCATTTGATGGGATGAGGCCATTACAACGTCAAAAACCTATTTTGAATCATTTCAAACCACACATCTCCTCTGGCGATGTTCATGCTTTAGATCTAAAATGTATGACACCAGATCAAGCAGCACAAGCAGGAGATACCACCTTCCACCCCCATGGAGACGAAAGTCCTTTTTTTGGAGTTCACATCCGCAGACCTGAGAAGAAGTGAAATTATGAGTGAATTTAATTGGACCCCCGATGAATTGCAAGCAATTGTTGATGAACATCTCCTTGTTTTGTTTATGAAAGGAACACCGGAAGCCCCACAGTGTGGTTTTTCCAATCGTGCAGCCCAAGTTTTGAACCAATTATCTCATCCATATGCCTCTGTGAATATACTCACAGATCGTATGGCAATTCCAGCGGTTTGCCAGTGGTCAGATTTTCCTACTATGCCTCAAGTTTTTGTTGGTGGAGAACTTATTGGTGGCTCAGACATTGCTCTTGAGATGTTACAGAGTGGTGAATTAAAATCAATGTTAGTCGAGGCACGTGAAGCACGTGGTATGCCTGGAGAATGGGATACTGAATCTTGATTGGCGATAACTATGCCCTCGGTCCTTTGGATCACACATCGTGACCTTTCTGTTGATTTAACAAAAACATCAAGATGGGGGATTGCAAGAGAATTAGAAAAAAGAGGGCACTCAATTAGTTGGATGTCCCCCACAGAATCGCTGGGGTATTTTGCACATCGTTCTACACGTCTAGGATTTGGTCATTTGACATTCGTTCGAAGTATTCGTAAAATAATGCCCACAATTACATCCCCTGATTTTGCTATTGTTGAATGGACTGCGGTTGAAGGAGCATATCGAGAACTAAACAGCCGTTCGATTCCTTGGATAATAATGGATAGAAGTCCCCCAACGAGTAGAGGAATTGCTGCTATGATTCAACAAAGTCAATATCAAAAAGCTTGGAATATAGCCAGAAGATATTCGATTGGAGCAGCAGTAAAATCAAAATTTCATATTAATTCATCAGACTCAATTCCTTATGTTATTGTTCCTAGTGGTGTTGATTGTTCAAGTTTTGTTCATCCACGATCTGTCAGAGAAGAACCAGTCTTACTTTATGTCGGTTCAATATCTAAAGTTAGAGAATTAGAAAGATTAGTTAAAATGGGACTCCAAGTTAGATTTGTTGGTTCAGGTGATGCAGTAAATCAACTAAATTCACTTGGTGTACAAGTGGAAAATCCTTGTTCTGCTGAAGAAGTTCCTTTTGTATTATCAGAAGGAGATATTGGATTGTTACATTTACCAAATAGGATAGAATGGAAAGGTGCCTCTCCATTGAAAGTTAGTGAGTATGCAGCAGCAGGAATGTGTGTCATTAGTTCAGATGTCGCTGGACTTTCAGAATTTAGTGATGAAGAATGGCTTACTTTAGTTCCTCTTGGAGATGATTCATCCTTTTTTTCTGCTACGATAGATTTCATCGATTTAGGAATGGATGAAATTTGTAGAAGAGGAAAATTAGCAAGAGAATGGGCGATTAAAAATCGAGATTGGTCCGTTTGTATAAATGATTTAGAGAAATTTATCGTTAATTCACTCAATTAATCTTCATTATCTCATTGTATATTTTTTCCCATCTTTTTTTGTCTGATTCTGAATCTAGTCCATCAACATCTTTTGGTGCATTAATTGACATTTTTTCCCATCTTTCTTGATTATTAATTTGGTTTTTGATTTCGTCTTTCCAAGATTGGATATTTCTTTGATTAACTACAACGCCACCATGATTGATGAAATTTGAACATGCATTAGAAACAATAGATGGCAAACCAGTCGCTAAAGCATCTAATAGTGAAAGAGGCATACCTTCATATTCAGATGGCATCAAAAGAAATCCCGCTTTTTTCATCAATTTATCTAGTACATTATCTTCGACCCAACCCTCTGCAATAATGCCATTTTTTCCTCTTAATTCATGGCGTAAATCTTGATGATTTGACCCAACTAAATGAAGACGAATATCATATCCTTCTTTTCTAAGTTGATGAACAGCATTAATCGCTAAAAAATGTCCTTTCATGGAACTAGGACGTCCCACCATTAGTAGCATGTTTATATCTCTAAATTTAGGTAAAATGGGAACCAATCCTCGACGATATGGATTCGGTACAATTCTCACCTTTTTTGATAACATTGATTCTAACCATTTTTTCCAATAGTCGGATAAAACAATTGGATACACTCCATCTAAACTCAGTATACGTGCAATATCTTTGCCAATCCATCCCCTTCCAAATTTTTCAAACGATCCAGAATGTAAATGAACAATAATTGGTACTTTCCTTTTTACTGCCTTCTTAATGATTTTTCTCTTCCTATACCATGACAATCTAGTGGCGGTGTGAACATGAACTAAATCAGGCAAATCTTCTTTCATTTTTTGATTAAATTCCTTTTTTCCACGAATCCAAGCAAAAAGAATTGAGATTGCCCCACCATCTGTATGAGTTGTTACAATGTCTGAATCCCAGTTAGAGGGGGAATTTCTATGAAGTCGTTGAATCGTTCTCCCCATTCCTCCTTTGGTGAGTGCCGGACCAACATGCAGAACTTTCTTTCTCACGTTTGTCCGATTCAGTGGTTAGCCAAAGGCATTGGGGAAATCGACCATTCAGCATGAAGATTAACATGGGGAATGAAAACCTCTAGTCGTAACGACGCACAATGCTAGACATTCTGGCCTTTATTCAGACGTCGTTAGCAGTCATTGGGGTATCACCTTTCTTTTTGCATTGGTATAAGATGAAGCAACTATCTAAAGAACCGCTTGCTATCCCTCCAGAACCTGAAATTTGGCCTTTACTTACTGTTGTATTACCAGTGTGGAATGAAGAAATAGTATTGAAGCGAAAATTGGAGGATTTAGAAAAACAACATTATCCCTCCAATAATTTCGAATTAGTTGTAATTGATTCGAATTCTTCTGATTCAACTTTAGTTGTTCTAGATGATTGGAAATTATCACGTCAATCTAAATTTAAGGTCTCTACAATAAATATGGATCAACATTTGGGCAAATCAGCAGCAATTAACCGAGTATTGAAAGAAAATTTCACATCAGATATTTTGATTATTACTGATGCTGATGCCCTTTTAGGCCCTGATTCTTTGAAAAGAATTGCAAGATGGTTTTCAGATGAAAGAATTGGAGCTGTTTGCGGCTCCCAAGAAATTATTGGAAATGATTCGGAAGAACATAAGCTCAATGAAATTGCATATCGCTCATTTTATCATGAATTACGAATAGGAGAGAGTTCATTTTCATCTACTCCTATATTTGAAGGGTCATTAGCTGCATTTCGCTATTCTTTGATTGCTGGAAAACAAATTGATTCAACATATAATGCCGATGATTCGCAACTTTCCCTTTTGGTTCATGGAGCAGGTGGAAAATCAATTATGGATGGTGAATTAAGATTTTTTGAATCATTACCTTCGTCTAGAAAAACTGCAAATATTCGCAGATTACGTAGAGCAAGTGGATTAGTTCATTTGTTTTCTAGAAATTCAGCAAATAATTACGATTCTACATTTTCTAAAATATTCAGAAAAGAAGCATGGGCCCATCTTTTTATGCCCTTTTTTGTAATATTTTCTATAATTTCAATGATTGGTCATATCATATTCTCAACATTTATACTATTACAGACATCAACACTTGCAAATTTGCATATTTCATTATTACTGATTGATTCGTTATTTCTTTTATTGTTTTTAATGGGCAATAAACTTCGTTTTGGTAGAATATTAAGATCTTTTTTAGTTGCTCAATGGACGTTGTTTTTGGCGAATATTGAGATGTTACAAGGCAAAGATCGTAGATATTGGAAACAAGATATTGAATCACGTAATTCTATCATCCGTGAACCAAATTAATGAAAGGGGTTTTCGCTCGGGTTCGAGGGGTTTCCGACGACCGAAGCGAGGGTAATTGTTGCCTAATGGCTATATTTGTACGATTACTGAACTTAAGCGACAGTAACGGAGTTTGTACCAGATAGTACTTGTCCGTTGTACTGGATTGTGATGGTCAAGTCACAGGAGCTTTCGCAAATGTTAGATCCGTTTTCCTTGACAAACACAACCTCGTCTGATTCCCACTGGGTATCAGAATCGCCGGTCTGCTCGATTAAGCAGTCAGCGCCGTCAGCGTTGGTTGCGATCTCGCAGGTGTAGACTGAGTCGCCCTTCTCTAGCTTGAAGCTAAGGAAAGCCCAGTTTAGGTTTTCATCTGCGTAGGTCCACGACATCCTGATCATGGTGTCGTCGGTGTCACCTGAAAGGAAAGCCGATGCATCTTCTGCACCGAAGTTGTTCAGGCTACCTGCTTCTGGTTGGTCGCTCGCCAGACTGTTAGCCCAGACGTATAGTACGCCTGCTAGTACCACTGTGATTGCAACCATAAGAATGGTAGCGATAACAGGGCTTACAGCCTCATCGTTCTTCTTTTCCATGTTTGTGTTCATGTTTTTGTCCTCTGCCCCGACTCTAGGAAGGGGCATTCCCCCATACCCCTCATTGATATTAATGTGTCTGCCGTCCTGAATCTCAATTTTATGGATTTCTATTGTATTTGTGTATAACGTTTTTAGTATATTTTTTTCCCGCTTTTTGATGAAAAATAACTTTTTGCAAATTTCATTTTTGTGACAAATTTTGGAGCATTTTGTTTGTAAGAGGAAAAAGCCTACGGCGAATGGGAAAAAAGGTGTACAGGGCAGAAGGACAGCGTGAGGGGATGGGATGCACTCAACGATACCTCAGGTCCCTGTACATGTCGAGATGGGTACAGGGGGGGTATAATGGTTTCATCTGTTTTTTTTATGGAACTGTCAATATCTCAGGCCCACCTTCAGTAATGTAAACCGTATGTTCACATTGCCCAACTACGCCTCCATCTGTACATTTCAGAGCTGCATAAGTTTCAACAAATCGAATCGATTCTAACTTTTTAATCAAAGCATTCCATTTTCGAATATGGCTTTCTTCATCATCGTTTGGAAATGGTTTTTCAAGAAGCGGAAATGCCCACCTTTCTGCGAATGGTAATGTATGATATCTTTCTTCTATATATCTCGCCATTGTAGCACCTAGGGGTTTGATTTTCTTTTTAGCTAATGCTTGTCTAAGGTTTACATTTCCAGTCACACGGTAAATATTTGACGAATTGTGAGGAGAAATATTCTCTACAAGACCAGACGTTCCTGTTGTGTTGAATGGTTCAATTGCAAAAACACCTCCAAGCGGCACAGTCCCTTTGTATCCTGGATGATTTGCTCCACAAGCATAACTTGGAACACTGACTCCTGCATGTAAATTGAATTTCTCTAATTGATGTCCGCTAAGATTTCTAATTGGTTGGAATCCAGCATCAATAGCAACTTGTTCTGCAGCGGCTCCAATCTCATGCCAAGGGGTACCTGGATGCATTAGCTCAATTGAAGCATCTCTAGCATCTTTTGCTGCTTTGATTTGATCTGTATGGTTATTTCCATTTCCAATTTCAACAGTAATTGCATTATCTCCAATCGCTCCTTTGACATGTACTCCGATATCGAGTTTTACCAAGTCTCCCTTTCTAAGTATCATTTGTTCGATACCTTCTGGGGGAATAACCGAATGATTGGTAGTATAATGCGCAGCAATATCATTTACTGATAATGTACAAGGAAATGCAGGACTTCCACCATGTCTGCGAATATATCTTTCTGCGGATTCAATAACGCTATGCCATGATTGTCCGGCGCCCATAGTTGAGGAAATATGGTCCAAAGCTCTTCTTGCAACGGCTCCAGCATTCTTCCAACGTTTTAGATCAGATCCATCCATTTTGTCATCACCTCAATTTCGGATACAATTCCTTCTCGCACTATCTCGGGCTTGTCCACGCCGGATGAAGAAAGGAAAACGGGGCATCGTATCAATGTACTGGGTTCTCCACCCTTACAATTTACGTCTAATGAATTATCTATTGATAGTCCTAAGGCCCTCGCTGCATCATTGCATGAGTAAAGTGTTTTAAATCCTGAAATATTTGCTGAAGTAGCAGTCAGTGGCCCTACTTTAGTTAGCAAATCACGCGCTATGGGGTGCCCTACTATTCTAACCGCAATCGACTCCCCTCCTATTCTAGAATCTAACTTTTTTTTGGCATTTAGAATACATGTAATCGAGCCACTCGGAAATAAATTTAGAAAATCTTCCAAGTAATCAGGGATATTTACAAACTGTTCCATCTGCTCAAAATTAGCAACAGCAATACTTACAACTTTCAAATTCTCTCTCTCTTTTAATTTGAATAATCTGTCTAAACCAATTTTTTCAGGTAATACTCCTAACGCCGGTAATGTACTTGTAGGATAGATTACTGGAAAGCACTCTTGTATTTGTTGAAGATAATAATTAGAAAACATATGCTGTCCTCACGAGGCAAGCCATTCTCCAATATGAAGTGCTGCTATTTCATTTGCGACTTCGATGTTCGGAGCTCGGACAAGAAGCCTTCCTGATGGATATAATGTCATCTCAAATTCACCATCAAATGTATGACAGAATTTTGATCTTAATGAACATGAAAATCCAGATTTTTCAATTCTTTCTACAATTGTATCTATCGGAATATTAGGAGAATTTTCAGGCACTATTGTAAATGCTGTGTCTCCACTACATACTTCAATAATTGCACCGTCCATTTTTTCACCTATTTCTATTCCTTTGGAGGCCCCTTTGGTCCAGTCATTGGTGGTCCTTGTGGAGGCCCAGTCATTGGTGGTCCTTGTGGTGGTCCAGTCACTGGTGGTCCTTGTGGTGGCCCAGTCATTGGTGGTCCTTGTGGTGGTCCAGTCATTGGTGGTCCTTGTGGTGGTCCAGTCATTGGTGGTCCTTGTGGTGGT
>PAOZ01000027.1 GCA_002708695.1 Methanobacteriota archaeon
GCATCGTCTATGCTCACTGGTAAACAAGGGTGTCCACCATGTGTTTGTAATAAACAGGCGCAGCCAGTAAAAGCGCAGCCAGTAAAAGCGCAGCCAGTAAAAGCGCAGCCCAAGAAAAAAACTGGTGCGGCTGAAAAAGTATACCAGAATGTAGACTGGGACGGTTTGTTTGGGTTAGGGTTCTTTGGGGTTCCAGCAGATAAAAGAATTCGTAACATAATAAGGAGCGGGCGGAGACGCCCTAAAAAGGCTGAACATTATAATCTCTATGAAGATCGAGACGGTTATTTCGATTACGACGACAGAAGACTGCTTCAACCTAAATATTCAGTTGGTGATACTATTCACTGGAACACAAAGCGCGACCATGGGCAGCGTGATGGATGGCGTGCCAAAGTTATATGGCGCGCGGGTGCAGGCGGGCGGCGCGGGAGAAAAGTGTTAGATAAAAAATTTTATCACGAGGATAATATGTTTTTTGGCGCAAAGCGACCAAGGAAAACCCTCGGTCCAACTTTAAAACAGTTACAGACTTTAGCTAGGCGTAATAAAGTTAGTATCTACAAGATGCGTAAAGATCGCAGAGGATATACCAAAAGACCTTTAACAAAGAAAGCCCTTAAAGCTCGTTTATCTAGAGCTAGAGTTTCATACAAGAATCTTAAGGCTCCCAGACATAGATTTAGACCTAGAACTGTAACAGGGAAGCGTTACATTAGTAGATCACCTGTTCGTACAATGATGTTAAACCCCAGACGGGGATGCCCCTTGGGTAAATACAAGGACCCTGCGACTGGTAGATGTAAAGAAATACCTAAATGGGAAGATCTTGATGAATTAGATTCTGTTAACTTCAATTGGAATTCTAACAGGACATTTGGTAATCGTCCTTTAAGTAAACAAATGTACGGTCGTAGTTGTTTTGGTGATATACCGTGTGATTGTGAACTTTGAAAACATATTAATTAATTATAAAAAAAAATAATTTACTTATAATAAAATAAATATGGATCTTATTATTGATGGACTCGAATCTGTCCCGGGTGAGCTTGGGATGGGATTTGGTAAGAGAAAGTTAAAGATGACTAAATCTGCTATTGCTGCTCGTCGCGCCTACCGTCGTAGAACCAGGGGATCTCCCAAGCGTAGACGCAGGAAGTCGCCTGTTCGTAGACGTAAGTCTCCTAAGGTAAATCGCGTCTATAAAGGGTGCCCTGGGTCACGTACTTGTAGTGAAACTGAGAAATACATTGATATGTTAGAGGGAAGAGTAACTGTTAACTCACAGAAAGCGAACAGATTAGAGCGCGAATTGCAAAATTTGAAAAGTAAAGATATCAATGATGCCAAAAAGTTAGCGGCTGTTAAGAAGTTACAAAAAAACATTCGTGCTAGAAATGAAAAGAGATCTAAATTGGCTCGAGATGCAGAGGATGATTTCGATGCTTATTCTGCAGTATGGGGGTCTTCTTTTGGTAAAAGAAAGCTAAAGATGACTAAATCAGCAATCGCGGCACGTCGTGCTTACCGTCGCAGGACAAGGGGATCTCCCAAGCGTAGACGCAGGAAGTCACCTAAGCGTAGACGTTCGCCCGTTCGTCGTAGACGTTCGCCCGTTCGTCGTAGACGTTCGCCTGTTCGTAGACGCAGAACAACTTTGTCGCAGAGAACATACGGTAATGTTCCTCTAAGCATACAGGAGGACGACTCTGATCTTTCGGTATTCGGAGGACCTATGTATGATAGAATGAGGGCTAGAGCTAGAAGTTTAAAGACTAGTCTTTACAATCGTGCTAGAAGTCTAAAGAATAGATTATCTCCAAGGAGATCGAGATATGGTAGAAGACTAAAGATGACCAAGTCGGCTATCGCTGCTCGTCGCGCGTACCGCCGCAGGAATTCTCCTCGTAGACGCAGACGTTCGCCAATTCGCAGACGTAGAGTTAGCCCACGTCGTGGGAGAAAGATGTCTAAGAGAACCATTTACGCCAACGCTAAGAAAGCTATGAGACTTCACCACAGGACCGGTATATCGCTAAAGGCCGCCTGGAGAAAGGTTCTAGGTAACAAGAGATCCAGATTTGGCGAAGATTTTGAAGACATTCTAGGTCTATCTGAGTTTGGTATGGCCACTGTCTGCAGACCTGGTTACTCACCCAATCGTAGATGGAGAGCTGGTAAGGGTCGTGGTCAGAAAAGATGTGTAAAAGACAAGACTAAGAAGATTACCTTAAAAGAGCTACAGGCTATTGCTCGTAAGAACGGCGTTGAAATTTACAAGGCGCGTAAGGGCGGCAGTGGTTACACTAAGACACCAGTAACCGCTAAGGCTCTTAAGGCTAGACTCTCCAGAGCCAAAGTTTCTTACAACTACGGTCGCAGCAAGAGTCCTGGTATCTCGTATGTCTAAATAAATTAAATGAAATTCATTTAAATTAAATAATTTATGAATTATATAAAATAAATTAAATTAAAAACATATTTTATATAATAGTACATTATAAATGGAACCTCTTCTCGCCGAATCTTCTAATAGATATGTTTTGTATCCAATTGTATGGACTGATGTATGGAATGAATATAAAAAACACCAACAAGCTTTTTGGACGGCGGAGGAGATTGATTTCTCAGCGGATATACCTGACTGGGAAAAACTATCTGACGATGAAAAATTCTTTATATCAAATGTACTGTCTTTTTTTGCGGGTTCTGATGGAATTATATTCGAGAACATATCTATAAATTTTATTGAAGAAATTAAGGTTCCAGAAATTAGGGCTTATTATGGATGGCAAGCTGCCATGGAAACAATTCATTCAGAGACTTATGCTCTTATGATTGATACATACATTTCAGATCATGAAGAAAAGCTTAGACTTCTAAATGGTATTAAAGAAGTGTCTGGTGTAAAGAAAAAGGCCGATTGGGCTCAAAAATGGCTAAATAGTGAAATTCCCTTTGTAAATAGGCTTGTTGCTTTTACTATCGTTGAAGGTCTATTCTTTGCAGGTTCTTTCTGTGCTATATTCTGGCTTAAGTATGTAAAGGGTCTTATGACAAAGGCTCTTGGAAAAAGTAATGAACTTATTGCCCGTGATGAATCTCTACATGCAGATTTTGGCGTACTTTTGTACAGTTACATAGAGAATAAATTGTCTGTTGATGAAATTAATGAAATGTTTACAACCGCGGTAGACATTGAAAAGGAGTTCATTTGTGATTCGTTTTCATGCGATCTAATTGGTATGAATGCCAATTCCATGAAGACTTACATTGAGTTCCAGGCTGATCGTCTTATTCAAAAGATGGGTTATCCAAAGATATATAATGTAAACTGTCCATTTGAGTTTATGGACACAATTTCTCTAGATGGCAAAAGTAATTTCTTTGAACAGCGTGTTACTGATTACAATCGCCCAGAACAAATCACCGATAAGGAACTAGAAATCCTTGATGATTTCTGATACGTGAAATGAAAATGAAACGTTTTATAGAATAAAAATGACATTACATTACACAATTTGTATTGTCATTTTTATTTTTTTTGAAATGTTTAAGTTTTGTGAGGGTTAGTTAGGGCCCCACGATTTGAAAATATTCTTAACCCTCGACTCTTTATATTATATGTGTATGTTTTACTGAATTTTATTAAACTTTATGAATTCTCATATTCGAATTCGCCCCATGTCCAAAATGCATATCAGCGTCTTTCCAGCCGGCCTCGAGAGCCGCTCCTTCGTTAGAGTTTCCCTGTTTTTTGAAGTTAGTAAATGCTCTACACCCCGCCCCGCGGTTGCAGCCTTTGTCATTCTTGTGTGCGATTGCTATCATGTCTCCTGAATGTAATATATTATCCGATGCGCCTTGCTTTTTATCCAACTCTGCATTTACGTATGCTTTTGTCGCATAATCTGATTTTGTCGCATATTTCTCATCCTCGTGGGCTCTACGGGCTTGGTCTGCAGCGGCCATTTTAGCTAGTACACCATTATTACCAGTCTTTGTGTATCCCCCGTAGTTACTCATATTGTCACCTAATAAGTTCTTTAGAGCATTTTGAATTTTTACATCTTCGGTTGTAAAATTCTGATTAATACCTGCTAAACTCTTCTTAACAAACGATATCTCTCCAGTGCCCTGATCTACAACCATTAATTTCTGATTTGCTGCACTACGACCGCCTGTTGCCTCTAAGAAACTGCTTTCGGTACTCATAGATGTTCCTACCCAAATCGAAATGCATACCATAAATACAAATAAAGCAACCTTCCAATTCATAAAATCTTTTATTCTAAAATTTTTCATTTACGTTTAGTATTTATTTTTTTTTTTAAAAAAATGTTTAGGGCAAAACAGATACTAAATTTTCTCTTCTTCTTCTCCATCTCCCCTCTGGTTGAGCGTCCGCAACACTAGTGCCATCCGTGACACCGGGTGTGGTGGCCTCGGTCGCTGGCACTTGAGGGACAGAGGCTACAGCGGGATCTGTAATGGCGTCGACTGTGGGAACTACAATATTAGTTACATCGGTATTAACAGCTGGGGTGCCACCAGCGGCTGCCACTGGTGCTGCAGAAGCTGTATCGGTTTCCCCGTCCCCGTCTCCTTCGTCGTCATCGTCATCGTCGTCGGTGTCAGTGTCAGTGTCATAATCATCGTCTGTGTCGGTGTCGTCATCTTCCGAACCGGTTTTGACGAATATAAACTCACCCGGGGATTTTTTCTTTTGTTTTAGTTTATATCCTAAAGCATTTTTATCACTTTTATCTCCGGTTACTGCAATCTGTGTTTCATCGTCCGCCGAAAAAGACCCCATTAGACCACCTGGGAGAAGTTTATTAAGTAGGTATAATAAAGCTCCTAACACTATCATAGTGGGGAACACCAATAATACTATTGCTACAGCACTCATTTATAATTTATATACATTATATTTTACAAAAAAATAACAATATTAAAAACTTAAATAATAATTTAATAAAATTAAATTCATCTAATATGCGTGTCTCAATAGATGAAATTCTTATGAAAGTTAAAGAAATTGATAATAGACAAAAATATTCAAAAAAGGAAGAGATACCTTCTTTCAGTTTAGAAAATTCGGGTGAAGATGAATTCTATAGAATTCCTATTGAAGAATATAGACAGATGGAGTTTACAGATGAACAAGAATGGAATAATATATACAATAGTAAAAGATGTTCTATTGAAGCTTTAAATTATATAGAAATTAAAAAAAGGGGAGAAGGTCCTGTTAAAAAAATTTACACTTCTCTGTCTAGTGTAGAAGAAGGACCTTACTATGACCCATTAGGAATTCACGTGTGTGTTTGGAAAAAAAATGAATCCATTAGTAATTTTATTTGCGAACAGGTTCCCAGTTCTAAAACTATTCAGTTTTCTGATTATAAAGATGGAATATACTGTGCAATTTGTCATAAAAAAAAGAATTACACAGAATTTAATTGGAGTAAAATCAGCACTCCCAAGAGATCTAAATGTGAAATCATGGAACTGGATTTTAAATGCGATGATAAAATTCAAAAGACATCTTGTAAAGAAACCGTTGTTAAAAAGGAGTCTAGGGCTATTCCAAATTGGGAAAAATTGATGATAAAATGTATTCATATGATGTATAATGATAAGATTGTGTATCCTATGTCTTCTAAACATTCTGTTCTATTATGGCCCTGGCAAATGACATATTATCAGAAATTTAGATATTTTAATCCAGATTATAAAAATTCTGAAATTTTTCTAAAAAGTGACATTGAAAATTTTAAGGAGAAATATGGAGTTATTAATTAAATTAAGCGCTGCCTATCATAGGTGTAGCTGGAGCTTTTTGTTTCCATAAAATCCCGGACCCAAATACAAAAAAAGTTATAATCATAAGTATAAGAAAGATAATTAATCCATATGGAGGACTTGATTTCTTTTTCTCTTCCGCCATTTATTGTAATGAAATATTTTTTCTTAGGAAAAATAAAACGCATGTAACTTTAAATGGCTACATTAACCGAAGAACAATGGGACACAATTATTTCTGCATTCAGGGAAATAAATAATGAAAAAGAAAAAAAATGTGAAGATTTACTAATTTGTAAAAAATGTAAGTTACAATTTTTCAATAAAAACTACCACGGTAATTATCCTTTATGTGATAAACATAGAAATAACACGTTTAAAGCAATAGTTAAATAATATTCTAATTAAATAAAAGATGACCGATAACGAGGCAAGGATTAAAACTCTAGAAAACGAAGTTAGTGAACTAAAGAGTGCATTAGCTTCATTTGGTAAGAAACCTAGGCGAAAGAGAAACGACGATACAAAGAAAACACCTACTCCATACAATTTATTTGTTCAAAAATTCTTAACTGAACAAAAAAAGGATCTAGGTGATAAATACAATCATGCCGAAGCATTTAAACAGGCTGCTATTGAATGGAAGAAGCAGAAAGAATCGAATTAATCATAGAAAGTATAACTTTATTGTATTCTTTGAACAGTTTTGAGTGATTATCATCTTTCCATGTAACATGATTTAACGCTGTATGAGTTAATTCATGTGCTAAGAGACTTTTCATTTCATTAATAGTTTTTAGTCTTCCATTTTTATTCTTAAGAGTTAGAAATATCTTTCTATATCTAGCCCTAAGTCTTTTATCTTCTCCGATAGGAATGTCCCGTGTTAGATGTACATTTTTAGGTTTATTCAAACCATTAAATATAATACTTCCCTGGTCTTTATGTAGTTGCATTTCCTGTAAAATGTGAGGAGTTTTTGATAATAAATCAAGATACTTATCATACATATTTACCCTGGTAACTATTATTTTATATTGTAATGTCCTCACGAGCGTGTCTAACATTTCTAATAATACAGCCGCAGATTCGGCTAATGGAGAAATGAGAACTTTATAATTATTTACAGTAGTGTAATTTTTAGTTTCATTAAAATCCCAAATGGATCTCATATAATGATATAATATAATATTTTTTTAATTTAATACTATATTTACACCACCGTCTGATGTTTTTCTTATTATAGGAACTCCTTTTGCGGGTGTTAATACTCTATTTCTATATACACTCCTTAATCTAGCCTGTTTTTCATATATTTGTTTATTTTTGATTACTTTATTTTTCTTCTTATCTTTATTAATAAATGGATCTGATAGATCTATAAAAAGATCAAGAGGTAATACTCTTGCTACAGAAGGTATTAAACCTGTATTAGTCGGTGCCGTATTTATTATAAACGGAAATCTTGTTACACGATTATCAAGTTTCAACACTTTATAGTAAAATTTATCAACAATTATTATATTAGTTGATATATCAGGGTTTTTATATAACAACATTAATGCTCTATAAGACTTTAAACAGTCTTTTAGAATATATACTGTTTGCATTTACACTAATAATATTATACATTATATTTCTATAATTTAATTGTAAAATGTAAAATATTATATTTAACATATATTATATCGACATGACTGATGATGAAGATGAAGTATTTATATCCGGCGAAGAATCTTCTTCTGATAGTGAAAGTAGTGATACCAGTAGTGAGACCAGTAGTGAGACCAGTAGTGAAAATATAGATGAACAGGAAGAATTAGAAGAAATAGAAGACTTAGATGAAGACGACTTATCTACTTATCATATAATAGATTGGGGTGATACATTAAGAACTAAACTCGAGGAATTATCTAATTCTATGGCTCAAAAGAATATAACTCTAGAAGAATACAACCGAGAGATGTTAAGAAATAATTATTGGAATTACATTAAGAAAAAAACGTTTATTATAAGCGAAGAAGATCAGGATATTATCAATAAATTAAGATCTAAAATAGAAGAATTAAAGTTAGCATATAATAATAGACAGATAACAGAGGAAATATTTAATAAAAAATACGACGAATTCTTGAGAATGGAATATAATATTTTAAAAGTATCTGAATCTAGCAGTTCTTCTAGTAAAAAACACGATATAGATCCTACATTAGATATAGAACAAAAATTAGAGTCCTTACATCTAAAAGAGGTGAAAGAAATAAAAAAGATAGCAAAACAACATAACATATATCCACCTGAAATTCCTAGTGGTTATTCAGAGAATGATATACAAGAATATTATAATAAATTAAATACAGACGAAACTTTTGAATTTAATATTGAAATTGATAATTACATCAAGGCGTATAACACATATAAACAAAAAATAGATTCTCATTCTCCGAGTTATATATTAACAGGGAGATCTTGGGGAGATGATCCTGAATCAGGGGGGTCAAATTATAGATTTAAAATGATAAAGCCACAATCCTTTAAAATTTCAGAACTTAAAACTATAGAAGGTAGATTTAATTTATTATCAGAAAGAGAACAAATAGAACTTCAAACTGATATGTGGAAAGAAATTATGACAGATTTAAGAAAGTTATCAAAAGAAGAGCTTTTAAGTTGTATACCCAATAGAACATATAAGTATATGTCTTATATTGAAAGACTTATGGAAAATAAACAAAAAATGATTAAGTTTAGAGAACATCCAAGCAATTATGAAGAGTTGAAAAATATTCTTGAAGAAGATTCAAAATATTATAGAGTTGAAAGTAATAAATTTTTTAGAAATTATACTTATACTAGACCGTATATATATGATACAAGTGGACGAGGATGGCAAGCTAGGCAAAAAAAGGGGTCTGCACCTCTTAGTACTAAATTAATTACCGAGGCACCTTCTAGTTATTTACAAGACGGTAAAATTAATTATCTTGCATTTAAAGAAGGTTCGGATAGAAAAAATCTAGGTGACATCTCTAATTTTATAACGGTAAAACCAATTGATGATGAACTTTTTTTAGAAATTTCTAACAGAGAGGGTGTTAATACGAATATTGTAGATATTTGGGAATTAAGAGTTTCTTTGGCCGAAGTAACTGCATTTTCTAAAGAAAAGATAAGTATTGTTAAAAGATACGAATCTTTTAATGACTATCTTTCTGATTTTAAAGATATTCTCAATGAAAATCTAAAGAAAGTCCCTTCTTTTTCGCAAAATGTTCTTAAAGATAAAATAAGAAAAATTAATCACTATTTAAACACTGGAGAAGACCCTGATATACACACTCAAGATGGACAATTACCCATTTCTGATATGTTTAATAAGTCTGGAGAAATTTTAGAGAATAGAAAAACTGGGAAAACTCTTTTATTAGAAAATATTTCAGAATATTTAGAATATGATCAAGATAAAATTGATGATTTAGAGAAATTTATATTCGATTTCTCAAGTTCTAATTATTTATCAAACATAGATAAAATATTATGGGTATTTGAAAATTATCCAGATACATTAAAGTCTTTTAGAGATGGTAAGATAAGTAATATAGAGTTGTTATCTATCGAAACTGCAAAGATTACCCCAGAAAATGATTTATCTAAAATTAAAACAGATGAGGATAAAATAGATTATCTCTTACAGTGGAAACCTGATACTTATAATTACGATAAATACGCAAGTGATTTAAATATAAATGATGACATAGAACAATTTAAAAGAGACAATACTTCTCTTAGTATTTTAAAGATCGAAGAGATATTTTCAGAATATTCTGAGCATTTACAGTGGAATAATATAATCTCTGATTATAAATCTTTAAATATACCTAATGTAAGAGAAAGACTCCATTGGCTTATGAAACAAAGAAATAAATTACCGTCTAGGCGAATTTATAGAATAGCAAATGTGTCAGAAAGAATGCAATCTCAAAAAGATCTTGAATATGTATTTGGTATATGCGAAATTACAAACAAAAAACAGTATGCAAGAATAACAGAAACTATTATTTATAAAACTTCAAAGAGTAATGAAGAATATAAATCGAGTATTGATTTTATTAAAAAAGAATACACAAATATGTGTAAATACCTATCGGAGTTTAATATATCTACGGGGAAAAAAGACTGGGAAATCATAGATCCATTTTTATTAACCCCTGTGATAACTGAATTTTTATTAACTAATGGAAATTTTTCTAATGTAGACAAAAAAAGATTGGATATTTTTATTTCAGATTCAAATATAAAAGATGATGCAATACTCTCGTATATTAAAAGTTTAAGAGGTGATGAAATAGATGTATATGATAGTATATTAACGGATGAGGTTAATGACAATTTACAAAATTTTATCAAAAAAAGAAGTCTTAATAAAATTCTTAACCAGGTTAGAAAGATTAAAACAAAAAAAACACTGGAAAAAGAATTAGAAGATAAAATATTACTAGAACAAAACACTTATATTACGCCAAAAATATCTTCTATACCACCCGAGTCAGTGAATATAGGAGGTGGAGTTATATTAACCCCTGATTACATAGAACTTAATGGATTTTATATATCCGGTGGGAATTATCCAGATTATGAGACGCCTATTAAGGGTAAAAGTGGTGAAACCACAGTAAATTATACAAGGGAAAATTTAGTAAGACTTGCTAATATTTTTGCTGTTCCGTTAGTAGAAGATTCATATCTGTTATATCTCGATATAATAAATAAAAAATCATTATTAGAAAATAAATCTACAGAAGATGTATTAATACCAGATTATATACCAGGAAATGGACGAGGACAGGGTCCTAGTGATTATTATGAAAATTTAAAATTACCCGAAAAAAAATATAAATACACATACAGACCTAGACTCGGAGTAAAAGAACCCGGGGAGGTTTATGGTGTTAATAAAGACCCGGATAAAAAATATGGAATACCTTTTAAATATACAAACGGTATACCAGTTTATTCAACTGAATTAAAACAACTTTTAGACGATTCTTTTATAACTATAGAAGGTCCTGCTATATTTGAAGATGAAGATTCTTATTTTTCAAGTGGTAAATATATGTCTTCGAATTACTACATCTTAGTTGAATATTTAGATTCTAGAGGAAAACCTAAGATGTTTAGAGAAGGTATTTCTGAAAAACGAATAGAAGTCAGGGGATTAGATAACCTAGATACTTGCGATAGATTTAAAAATGAAGATTCGTGTAATGATCCAAATTCTTATTCATTAAATTCAGATGGAGAAAAACTTAAGTGTAATTGGGTAAAACCAGGGAAATGTATTTCTAAAACAGAAATTGATTTACAATATGATTTTGTTTTAACAGAAATAGATTTTGAAGACGAAACTCTAAACAGAGAATGGAAACTTGCTCTTGAAAAATCAATGAATTCTATTGAAAATTACGTACTAGAAAATAAATTAACATCAGATAAGATAGATGATATAACATTAATTGAAAAGAAGATATTATACGATTATTATTTAAAATTATTAGAAATTAAGAAAGAAAAAAATACACCTGAAAATTCCATAACAAGTGTTCCTTTGAATTCTACTACAAATATAAAAATTCCACCAGATGTTTTAGGAAGAGAACTTCCTAGTAGTAGTTCAGATGTAAATAATATAACAACTAGACAAAATTGGTTAAATGAAAAATATGACACTATTACGATTTATAATTTAGTACCAAAATTTAAAAAATACAATATTGCTAATATTGAAATAAACAAAGAATACATTATAGACGATATTAAATTAATACCCCTCGAATATATAAAGGAGACCGATTCATATATATGTAAAAAATTGGATAGCGGAGATGAAATTTCTTTACCTAGGTCACAATTTAAAATAACAAGTAATAAAATTACATTTATGAGGGAATCTACTTTTTGTTATATATCTAAAGAAGATAAAGAATTATTAACAGATTATCCTGGTTATTATTGGTCTATTAACAGTGTTAGCTATGATGAAAGAGTATTAAATGAAATAATAGTTAAGAATATTACAACTGAATATAAAACATTTGTTCCTACTTCGTTAATTAAACCAACACCTGGTGTGTTATTAAATGGAAATCCTTTGATTACTCGAGATGATATACTTAAAGCTATATACGAAACCGCTTTTAGTGAACTAGAAACTCAAGATAACTACATCTATCAGGTAAAAACACCAGCATCATTTGCAACAAGCTCTGCTATAAAGTTTGCAGTCACTAATGGTATTGATTTAAATGGTGAAATAAAAAACAGGGTTGCATTTATTACATTAACTGATGTTATAGAAGAATATGAACGTTTATATCCTAAACCAACTATGACTAAAAAACAACTTACAGATATATTAGAAAAAGCCGTAGAAGATAATGATTATGATAAAGCGGCGCAATTTTATTATAGAGGTAGACTCAATAATTTACCTAAAGAACTATTAAAAAGTGTGAAATCCCTAATAGATAATAAACCAAAAGAACCTGAACAGATAAAAACTCCCGTAGTTCCAGATTTAAAACCAGATAAGGTTAAAAATAATCTTGTTGTAAATAGGAGACGACCAAAAAGATAAATAAAAATTACGTTTGTAATTTAAATATATTCTATTTATAAATTGTATTACCATGAGCGTTTCTATTATAACAGTAGTTTATCATCCTAGGTGTTCTGCGTCTATGGATTTTTTAATCAAGACAAAAGAATTAAATGATATAGATATTCAATATATAAATTATCTAGAAGATTCTTTCGAGAGTGATATAGATATAGACATTGTACCATTGATAATAATAAATAATGACATGAGTCAAATTTTCAAAGGAAAAGAAGCTTTTATTAAATTAGATGAAATTAAAAATAATAATAAGACTTCTAAGAAAATTAAAAGCGCTCTTAGTTATGGTAACAAACATGTAACATTTATGCCCGATGATGGTAAAAAACAAAAAATAGATCTAGAAGCCAAATTTTAAACATTATGCGGATAAAAGAGATGTTTAAAATATATAATGTATTATATAAATGGACCGTGAAATTCCCGACTTTGCTAAAATCATGAAGATGGCTCAAGAGGTAGCTAGTAAGATTGAACCACCCGAGAGTTTAAAAACAGGGCAGTTGAATCAGGAAGATATGACTGATGTGTTAGGTAAGATTAGTAAATCTGTAGGAGAAATGATAACACCAGAAATGTTAACAGGGGGTTTTAATTCAAAGGAAAAACCAGCTGGTAATCCTAAAAAAAATAAAGGGAAATCTAAGATAAAATTCAGTTCATCTGATGACATAGTTGATGTAACAGAAGCTAATGAAAGTAAATCTGATAAACCATCTAAGAGTGATGAAAAGCCATCTAAGAGTGATGAAAAGCTAGAAACTAGAAGAAAAAAGCGTTATGTGGAAATTGAATCAACAGATGAAGAAAGTGATGAAGATCCCACTATCCCAAGAACAAAAGATATGACATTTACTTTATCTGTTACTTTAGATGAGTTATTTACAGGTGCAAAGAAAAAGTTAGCTCTTAGACGTCAGAAATTAGACACTGATGGATCTTATGAAGAAGAAAAAAAGAAGTTATCTATAAAAATCGAACCTGGTATGATAGAAGAACAAGTAATTAGATTTAATCATATGGCCGATGAAAAACAAGGATACGAGACGGGTGATGTAGTAGTTACTTTAGACGTAGAAGACCACACAGAATTTACTCGTATTGGAAATGATTTAATAATTGAGCGTGAAATATCATTCGCAGAGGCGTATTCCCCAGTTGTATACATTAAACATCTTAATGGTAAAAATTATAAAATTACTGGACCCCCTATTGAAATTTTTAATAATTTAGATGAGGAATTATTAAAGAAAATTCCGGGTTTGGGTATGCCGGTCCATGGCGAAACTAATGAATTTGGGGATTTATACATTAAATTTACATGTGTAAATAAAACTAAAATAACCAAGGAAATATTACAAACACTTACCAGTATTTTCCCTCCTCTTGTAAAACCGTTTGTCGTTGGAGAAGGTGAAGATATAATTGAAGAAGAGTTTGAAATGGTAACAGAATCTGATTTGGAATATCTAGAGTCATCTGGTTCGGAATCTGAGACAGATTCCGACTCTGACTACGACTCTGAAGAAACTGAGACAGATTCTGATGAAGAAGAGTCTGAAAATACCCCTTTGTGTAAAGACTGTGATGAGGAATCGTGTGAAGTCGTTAAAAAAGAAAAAGAAAAAGAAGCAAAGGTAGACGTTGATTAATAATTATTATTGAGAACTAACTTAAAAACAATTTTCATTTATTATAAAATGTTTCATAACGGATTGGAATATTATATAATAAATCCATTTTCAGAAGAAATTTCTCAAAAAACTCAAGAATTGTATATATTTAACTATAACGAGGCTTATTTTAAAATGATAAATAGTTTAATGATTCCAGAACCTTTAGAATTATTTGATAAAAATACAGATACATTTATTTATTATACAGATTGTAGCGGTGATATGGATATAATAAATAATAATACTGAATATGAATTTAAATTCTTAAAAAGTAAATTTTTTGAAAAGAAAACTAATAAATTAAAAAAAGATCTAAATATTTATTATTCTAGATGGAATATTAAAGTTAATGGAATTCACAGGGACAGGGATATTTATTACATAGAACTTCTGAAATTTTAAAAATTATTTCCACCAAGGGTTTTCCCCGGTTCTAAAATCTATTTCAGTCCAAGGACTTAAACTAACTATATCATCATTTAATTCGGAGTGTGCTAAAGCCAAAGACAATGGGGCGGGTCCTCTAATAACCTTTCCAGTTGAATCATATTGAGATCCATGACAAGGACATATGTATTTATTTGATGCCCTGTTCCATGGAACAACACAACCCAAGTGGGTACATACAGCATTTATCGCATAATCTTCTAAATTACCATCTTCTTTAGTTATTAAATAATGAGCGTCTCCGTTAAGTCCTTCTACTAAAGAACGTTCTGGATAAGGATGATCTTTAACCCATTTAGAACCCTTTACATTATTTCCTAATGCGTCTTTTGCTAACAATCCCTTGCTAGAGTCGCCTCCTCCGGGTGGCACAAAAAAATAAATAAAACCACCTCCCATCCATCCAACGGGTAAAGAAGCGCCCCCTACTAAAACAGCATTTAATATGGTTCTACGTTCCATATCGGCCACGAAATTATTATCTATTTTTTTCATATTTATCATTGGGGTTTTTGTCATATGTATTGAATTGCTGGTTAGTGATGCTATAAAAGCAAATATATTGTAATATAAACTCAACATAACAATTTTTATTATATAATATATTATTCTTTAAAATAAATTACAATTTTATATACTATTTAAAAATAAAATGTATAAAATTGTAAATAAACTATGTCACATAGACGTGAGACATTCATTAACAAGTCTTCAGAATATCTTGGTCTTAAATGTACAGATCCTCTTGTTATAAATTTGGAAAAAGGTGTATTTAACACAACTGTTAAACATTGTAAAGATAAAGGTATAGAATTAAATTGGTCATCTAAAGCTTTTGTAAAAAAATATTCAACAATTGCTAGACGTCTTTTAGCTAATATGAGTTATACTACAAACTCCGAACAATTTAAAAACAGACTAATTTCACATGATATAAAATCACACGAAGCGGCTGAATACACTAGAGAAGAACTAAATCCGGATGTATGGGGTAGACTAAAAGCAGAGGCACTGGCAAAACTTACAGCAAAGAAAGAAATTACAGAAGATGGGATGTTTAAATGTAACAGATGTAAATCAATGAAAACAGTTTATTATCAGATGCAAACAAGAAGTGCTGATGAACCTATGACAACTTACGTAACATGTACTAATTGTGAAGCTAGGTGGAAGTGTTAAACTCCTTGATTACCCTGGATTTCTTAAAAGGTAGACAACAAGATGCATTATCACTGGATAGAGTAGAAGAACGCTTCATAATAGGTGTCTTAACTGTAGAATTGATGTCACTTGAACTAATATTAACAACTCCTTCGGGGGTATATTCAGTACCGTCTCTTTGACTAGACATGGAAGATGATGCAGTTCTCATGGCCTTTAGAAGATTTCCTTCGCAACTTACAGATAGATTAGCATGTAGACTTATTGGATTTCCATAAATACAGTCTTTATCAGCCCCAATAAAAGTCATCTTTAGGTTATAATCTTTATCGATTTCCTTTTTAATGTTGTCTAGTTCAGAAATAGTATAATGTTTACTTGAGTTTTCTTGACCATCTGTAATGACAGTAAGAGTTATATCTTTATTTTCTGTTTGCTTTAAGATAAGATCATAAGCTTTACCAATTGCGTCCAATAGAGACGTTAGACCCTTAACATTTGTAAGTTCATCTATAACATCTAGAGTGTTTGCGAAAATGTCGTCCGATAAAATTTCAACATGTGTATTAAATGCTATAATAGTAAATCTATTTTCAGATTCTTGTTTCGTTTGTTCTTCCATTAGTTCGTTAAATCCTTTCTTGATGTCTTCGATATTGTGTATCATTGATGCAGATTTGTCTACAATTAGAATGTCCCACATAATATATATAAATGTGTATATTTTATCCTTTTAAGTTTTATTAATTAGTTTTTTATAATTTGTTATTATAGATTATGACAATATATAGAAAACTTAAGGGGAAAAAATTTATATATCCGGGTGCAAATTCTAAAGATATAGAACGAATAAAAAAATTAAGAATTCCCCCTATGTGGACCGATGTTAAAATAGATTCTTCTAGTAAAAGTAAAATACAAGCCACTGGTTATGACTCTAAGAAGAGAAAACAGTACATTTACAACCCCGAATTTGTAGAACAGTCTAAGATGAAAAAATTTAAAAAAATGAATAAATTTGATTATTCTATTTATGATAAGGTTATAAAAAAATACATATCTAAAAATGATTTATCAAAAGATTGTGTAATAGCTAATGTAATAAAACTCATGGAGGATTTAAATATACGTGTTGGTAATGAAACTTATAAAAAGGAAAATGGTTCATATGGAATAACAACTTTATTAAAAAAACACCTAACAGGTAATACACTATCTTTTGTGGGTAAAAAAGGTGTATTTCATGTGAAGCACATAACAAATCCCAAAAGCATTACATTCATCAAAAGAGTAAAAACTATTCGTGGTCCTAATTTATTCTATTATTCACCACACGAATGTATTTCAGCATCTGATTTAAATACATTTCTAAGACAGAAAATAAGCGATAATGTAACTTGCAAAGACATAAGAACTTACTGTGCTAATAAAATATTTTTATCATTTATGAAAAAACTTCCAAGAGCAAAAACAGAAAAAGAAAAAAAGGCTAATATTATAGCAGGTTTAAATCATACTGCTGAAAAATTAGGAAATACCCGTAAAATATGTAAAGATTCTTATATAGATCCTAAAAATTTATTAAAATTTAGTTAAAAAATTGTTTTTTAAATGTAAATGTATATTAATAATAAATATGTCTCAAACTCAAGTTTTAGAAAAGTTGAAAAGTGATAACTCGTTAAATAAGGAAAAAATAAAGAATCTTCAACTTAACGATGGGATTTTTAACGATCAATTACAGGTTTTAACTAAAAATGTTTCTGGGATGAAAGGTACGGTTGAAGACACTATTTCTAATTCTCTATTATCTTTAGATATTGGAACTAAACCAACTACAACAATACATGAACATAGATATTTTGGAATTGCCCCTACTTCAAATGAAACGGCTACCGGGGGGGCTGTGAAGACTATTCAATTTCATGGATTTCGGTTGCTAAAAGATGGGCTTCACGGTAAATCTGTCGTCGACGCTGGAGCGACTCACCCCATTTCTAGTTCTCATAACGATGAAAAGATTAATTTAGCTAGGATTAATCTTAATTTGGAGTCACCTTACCAGCAATATCATACCTCGGGTAATAACATTAACGACTTCATGTATGTAAGATGGACAGAAGATACCGGGTGGGGGGATTTTTGGAATAATACTAAAACGCCGATAATATATACCCGCGCATATTCAAAAATATCACTCGGGTCTTTATTAGAAGCAACTTCTATGTGGATCATGCCGTTCGCCCCCGCTTCTGGATATATAGTTTCTGCGGCGACACCAAGTGGTCCGTGGGTTATTAGATCTAGTTGGGATCACAGATCATCTCCACTAACACAGACGTCCGGAATATATCAGGAAATTGGAAATCTATCAACTAATTATGTTCGTAAAGTATTTAATGACGATGATACTGTATGGTCTGTATTAGAATCTTTAGCGAGATTAATTTAAAGAATAAAAATATACATTTAAAATATAAATGAATCTATTTAGATTACTTATTACATTTATGTTCATTCGAAGTAATGCATCTTTTTTAGATTCTGCTCAGTTTAGATATTATAAAACACCCAGGCTTGTTGTTAAAAATCATAGTACATACGTTAATAAACCTAGATATCTTTACAATAAAAATATAGATAAAGTATCTGATAAGATAACTCTATACTCACATCCGATAGACCACTCTAAAAAAAGACGCCCCCGTATGACATTAGGAGAAACTATAATTAACAGACGTATCCTTCTAGGTACTATTTACGCTCTTATAGTAATGTATATATCAAAAATAGATCCCCCGGATCCCCCAGATGAACCTCCACAGCGTATACCTAAATATAATGTATTTAAAAAGCCGTTATGGGCTCCAGTAAACGCATCCTTGACAGATGAGCAATCTGATACTTTGTATAAAGTGTGTCTGTTTTCCTGGTCAATATTTTTGTTCTATTTTGTTAATTTAAAGTTTTAAGATGTATTAATTTAAAAAGATATTATATAATAAATTATATCAAATGTGTGTTTTATCTGGTATAATTTATTCATACATCGGTATGATTCTATCACCATATGTTCCTTATTGGAGTAATAAAAATATTCATAACTTAGGAAATACAGGACCTCTTGGGAATCTTCATGCCATGACAGCACCAATTATGACTAAGTTTATAGATCGGGCAGCATATGGTGGTAGGAATATTCGCGAAGAAGTATATAATACATTTGAAGGCGAAGTATTGGATATGTGTTGTGGAACGGGTTTTTCAACAAAACCTGGTAGCGTAGGTATAGATACATCTTTGGAAATGCTTAGATTTTCTAAAATATTTAACCCGGGTAGTGAATACCTATATGGGAACGCGGAAAGATTTGGTAAAGATGGCGAATTTGATACGGTGTCTATTATGTTTGCTTTTCATGAAATGCCAACTAGTGCCCATGAAAAAATAATTAGAAATGCGATTAGAGTTGCTCGTAAAAAGGTGGTTGTAGTAGATATATCAAAGGATTATAAACCTACAAAGGCTATGCTATCCGGTGAACCTTATCTCCTAAATTATCTAGACAACTTTGAAAAAACTATAGAAAGGACCCCCTTTCAGTATCCACTGTATTATAAATCTAGAAGTAGATTGAGTGGCGTTAATAAAACAAATTTGGTTAAGGGACATGTTGATATGTGGGAATACACCATTAAAGATTATAAAGAAGAACCAAGACATCTTGAAGACTCTGCACCCGAACCTATTGTGAACGAACCTATTGTGAACGAACCTATTTCTAATAGTGAGGTGACTCGTAAGAAATTTGCGCGAGAAATGTATAGGTTGGGAGGAGGAGGTGGTTGGGAAAGTCTTAAAAGTCTAGATGATCTCGCTGCAAAAAGGAGAAAAAAAGCTTCTAAGAGACTAAAGGAAAAAAAAAGACAGTCTATTGAATGGGAAGAACGGGTAGAAAATAAACAAATGAAAAATTGGGCTGGTGAGTCTGGGGTGTATATTTACAAAGGAGATGGAAATTATGAAGTTACACCACACCCCCTGAGGCGTGAAAGAGAAGAAAATGAAAGACTAAATAAAAAAAATAACAAAACTAGAGAAGAGGAATACTGGGAAAATATTGCTACTAATATGATAGATGAAAATAAACGTAGGGTAGATGATTATTCATATAAAAATAAGGCTTCGAAAGTTATGAAAACAAATTGGTATTATCCTCCATTCTGGGATCAGCCATCAGTAAATTAAATTAAATTAAATTATATTCAACCAATAAAAAAATAAATAAATTCTATTACAATTATTAAATGACAATAAAGGTAATAAAATTTAAAAAATTAACCTCAGGTGCCAAAAAATTCGAAATTGCATTCAATAAGAATGGCAAGACTTACATTCGAAAGTTTGGCGCTCGAGGAATGTCGGACTTTACAATTCATAAAGACAAAGAAAGGCGAGAGAGATACATCACTCGTCATAAAAAAGACTTAAAGACTAATGACCCAATGAAACCCGGTTATTTAAGCATGTACATTCTATGGAATAAACCTAGCGTATCCGGTAGTTTAGCAGATTATAAACGTAGACTTAATGTATATAACAGAACAGGTAAATTCCCAAAGGGAATAACAGGTAGTAAAAAATTAAATTCGAGATTCGGAGCACTTGTAGATTTTGATACACCAAATTCATATCTAAATAAACTACCCGGCGATGTACAGGATTTAATACAGCAAGAAGTATCCGCGAGCAAACTTCAAAAAGGTGTCAGGGGTAGAGAATGGCCGTCTAAATTAACGAAAGAATTTTTTGATCATGTATATAAACATTACATTGCTCCGAGCATTGCCGAACACCCAGACAGAGAAATATCGTACAAAGAAGAGTTTAATAGGTATAAATATGCACCCGTTCAGGCAACCGAGGAGTATCATACAAAGCCGGGTTTTATGGGGAATTGGTTTAAGAGAGTTGCTAAATTACCTACTGGGTCTTTTTTTGAAAGAGACAAGGAATCGGTAAGGCAACTCTCTGATATTATAGAAGAGTATCTTTTAAAATTTAGACTTGTCGAGGAAAATGATGGAATGATGCGCCGTCTTTATCCGCTCGCCACCGCTCTTGAAATACACGAGGAGGATATTTTAGGTATAGCCACTTCTTTAATAACAATTTTAATTAAAACAAAATTCCCTATGTCTAGAATACCCCCTGATGTTCTAGAAGAAATATCAGATTTAGAGGAGGCGTATATTCCAGATCCAGATGAAAGTTTCTGGGCAGAAGCACATGATTACTGGAGATCCGGTTATTCTAATTTCGGAGCACTTGTAGATTTTAATACACCAAATTCATATCTAAATAAACTACCCGGCGATGTGCAAAATTTAATACAAAAAGAAGTATCTGCAAGCAAACTTCAGAAAAGCATCCGAAGTAGAGAATGGCCGTCTAAATTAATGAAAGAATTTTTAGATCATGTAAAAAAATATTACATTGAACCAAAGCGCCTCAAGCGGAAGAGGAGTTGGGTGGGCTCGAATCCCCAAGCAAATTACGATCAATTGTTCGATGGTTATAAAAGAGAACCCCATTTAGCAACCAGGGTGCATCACACAAGACCTGGTTTTATGGGGAATTGGTTTAGGAGGCTTGCTAAATTACCTAATGTGTCTTTTTTTAAAACACATAAGTCTTCTAGAGACATTAATTCTATGGTAAGAGAGTATCTTTCTAAATTTAGTCTCACCTCGGAATATTATGACAGCCCTCACCCTGAAGATGCAGAAGACATAGCAAGTTCTTTAATAGCAATTTTAATTAAATCGGGATTTCCTATTTCTAGAATACCAGAGGGTGTCATAGAAGAAATATCGGATGCTGGTGTATCATTTAATGATAGATATAATAGTTTTTGGAGAGAAGCACATATTTATTGGACAAATCGGAGTTCCCGAAATTCTTTTGGAAAATCTAGTGGAGCCCCGAGTAATGTAGTAAATAAGAAGTTGTATATGTCTATAAAAGCCAAAATTAAAAAATCTATCAAAGGGCGTAGATGGGGTGCTTATGATTCTGGTCGTCTAGTTAGAGAATATAAAGCAAAGGGTGGTAAGTACTCTGGTGGAAAAGGAAAAACTGATCTAGGAAGATGGTACAAAGAGAAATGGGTAGATGCTTGTGCATGGCCTAGGAGAAAATCATGTGGTCGTAAAACCGCAGCCAAAATAGCATATTGTAGACCTAGTAAACGTGCAGATTCTAAGACTCCAAAACTTGTTCAAAGTCTAAGTAAGGCTCAAAGAAAATCTAGATGTACAAAGAAAAAAAGAAGTCCTATGAAAAGAGTAACAAAGTTCGGAGCACTTGTGGATTTTAATATTCCCAACTCATATCTAAATAAACTACCAGATGATGTACAGGATTTAATACAAAGAGAAGTATCTACAAGCAAACTTCAGAAAAGCATCCGAAGTAGAGAATGGCCCTCTAAATTAATGAAAGAATTTTTAGATCATGTAAAAAGATATTACATTGAATACGAGCGCCGAAGCCGCCAGCGCGGTGGTTCAATCTCGAGTACCCAAATAAATTATGATCAATGGTTCGATGATTATAAAAGAGAACCCCATGTAGCAACCGAAATGCATCATACAAATCCTGGTTTTATGGGGAATTGGTTTAGGAGGCTTGCTAAATTACCTAGTGTGTCTTTTTTTAAAAGACAAAAGTCTTCTATAGACATTACTTCTATGGTAGGAGAGTATCTTTCTAAATTTAGAATCGCCACGGAATATGATGACAGTCCTCTTGATATACACAGTGAAGATGTAGAAGACATAGCAAGTTCTTTAATAGCAATTTTAATTAAATCAAGATTCCCTATTTCTAGAATACCTCCTGGTGTTCTAGAAGATTTAAGAGATAATTATGTACCATATCTTGATAGATATCATAGTATCAATAGATATCATAGTTTCTGGAGAGAAGCACATATTTATTGGGAAACAAACTGGCCTTCCCGAAATTCTTTTGGACAGTCTACTCCAGATGAAGTAGTTCCTTATGGGGATGGGAGTTGGGTAATACACTGTAGTTATCATCTACGAGGAGCTCATTCTACATTGAGATATAAACCATTATCTGTTAGACCAAATGACTATTCTTATCATTATGGAATTCATAATGACGGAACATTAAAATTATGGGCAACGGGAGGGGCTGTAAATACATCTATTCCACATTTTTTACGTGATTTACTTATAAACTACTATAACACAAGGTGTGTAGATATTTCTAAAACAACCCAAACGGATCAAAGTTTTTACATTTCAGATCAATATGGTAGTAATAAATTTGGATACACAACTGAAAGTGCTCAAAATAATATGTTAAAGAGTTTATTATCGGGAAATGATGTTCTGAAAAATCTTGACAATATTATAAAAAAATTATGTAAAGGTAATTTCACTAAAGATAAGTGCCAGAAATTATTCACTTATTTCATTCTAAATCTGTATCATACATTCAATGTGAAGATTCCGGGAGGTGCTCCCCGAGGGTTTAAAGGTATAACTCTAAAATATAAAAAGTCTTATAATAATAATTTAAAAGAACTATTGTATCTATTACAGGATCACGCCTTCGGTACATTCAAAGGAGCAAGACTCGCGTCTAGATTATATGAGATAATATTTTAAATTATAAATGAATGAATAAATAATTAATGATAAATTCTATTTTATGATTAATTATTTACAAAATACATTGTGGTTTAATTTTAGTAAGCGTATCCTAATTTATTATCGGGATTTGGGGAAAATATAACTTCTTCTTTAATTATATCTAACGGGTTTGAATATCTTGGTTCTACTCTTTGCTTTTTTATATAGCTAGTCTCAAGTCTCGTATTTTCTATTTCTTTATCATCAGGGGTAGACGCAATAAGATAACCTTCTTTTGATATTACAATATTTGTTTCACCTTCTTTTGTATTACTAGGACCTCTAAGTCCTCGAAGTCCTCTTTTCCCCCTTTCCCCGTCTATACCCGCCATTCCTTTTAGACCCTGATCTCCTTTATTCCCTTTGTCTCCTTTATCACCATCTTTTCCGGATAATCCAGTAGCGCCCATAGCTCCCTTAAGACCTTTAAAACCTCTTTCACCCTTGTCTCCCTTGCTACCATCTCTACCAGAAGCTCCTTCGGTAC
>PAOZ01000028.1 GCA_002708695.1 Methanobacteriota archaeon
GTCATTTGGGGTCCTTGTGGAGGCCCAGTCATTGGGGGTCCTTGTGGAGGTCCAGTCATTTGGGGTCCTTGTGGAGGTCCAGTCATTGGATTTTCAGAATTTGAACCAATCTGATTTTCAATAGGAGTGGGAGGGGAAGGTGGAGAATTACTAATTCCATGTGCAAATGCTGCTGCTAAAGGATCATTTTCTTCGTTAATGTTGATTTGATTAGAAAACGAATCTTCGATTCCAAATCCAGAAAGAGCATTTTCAAAAGCATCAGAAAGTAAATCCTGAGAATTTTCAGATTCAATTGTAATTTCTTCAATATTAACTTCCATCCGATAATCTCCAGGAAATGGTCCCAATTCTCCTTGTTTTCCAAGGTGTTCAGCTGTAAGAATCCATGCGCCTGGTTTTTTTGGAAGAAAATGTAATGCGTCATCTTGTCCTTTAGCTATTATATTGGTACTTAGTGATTTGAAAATTTGAACTCGAGCTCCAGAAGTTTTGATGTTTAGTTTTGGGGCTTTCAAATTATTTTTGGTTGGATTTTGTACCAAGGTTTGGACCTGAATAGCATCTCTATCATCTTCATCAATGTCATCTCGAACTACAATTAATTGTATGACCAGGTCTCCCAACCGGAGCATAGTTGGAATCGCCATATTGCAAGCACATCCTAATCGCTACTTGAATCCGCCCATGTTGTGATTATTTTATCGGACCACGATGAGCAACCGGAAGAGAATTAGCAATTGCCACAATACTCCCTGCTGATAAGTCGATTTCAGATTGATGTGTATGTCTTTTGTGAATTCGTAGTAAATCTCTCGAAATTAACCAAAATTGAAGAATGGGAATAAGATAGAATAATTTTCTAAATGCACGAATTTCCCAATTTTTAGATTCCATTGCGTCTCCATTTTCTTTCACTATAGCCAGCCCCATTACTCGTTGTCCTAATGATCTTGAGAAACGTAAACCTGTATATTTCCAATATAGGAAATGTGTTAGAAGAATTGCGACAGCCCAAGCCAAAGAGTGGTGAAAATCTGGTGAATTCCAAGTAGTTATATCCCATGCAAGCATTACTCTAAATCGCCCATCAAATCTACCCCCTAATATCGAAAGAATACTCATTACAAATATGACGTCTAAAATAAATCCACAGATTCTTTTGTAAATAGGAGCCAAAATAGTACCATCAGGAATTTTCCAATGATCATGTTCAACAGAAACGATGTGCTTCGCTAAATTAGTCACTTGACCATGTGTTGAAATTGGGCCCTCCATCTTCATCCCCTTTTACATTTGCAATAAGTGCCAAGCAATGAGGTTTTTTTCTTCTGCCCATGTAAGCCAAAAGTCCCAATCTCGTTGATTTTTCAATGTTTTTGGATCACCAATTACGACCAGCCCCCTCTTTGCTCTTGTTAATGCCACATTCAATCTCCTTGAATCATCTAAAAAACCAACATTTCCTTCTGGATTTGAACGTACAGCCGAGAGAATAATTACTTCCTTTTCTCTACCTTGATATCCATCCACAGATCGAACTTCAACACCATTCCATTTTCCACCCTTTTCCATCCCTCCAGAAGTTTCCATTAAGTCATGAATTACTCTAACTTGACCATTATATGGTGTAATGATTCCAATTTGATTCGGGGAAATATCCCCTCCTTGTAATATTGAATCAACCATTTTTAACACCCAACCGGCTTCAGTAGGATTTGCCTTTGAATGACCATCTGGAGAAACAATTTCTCCTCCATCTACAGGAAGGAATGCTACTGGATTTTCAAAGTCAGGCCAAATTAGTCCAATAGGTGCCGGCCTTTCTTGTTGAGATACTGCATTACTTAGTAGCCCCTCATATGATTGACGAGATGGAAAATCAGCAATACAGGGATGCATTCTATATTGTTTCAATAACATAGTAGAATTTATGCCCAATTCTATTAGTCTTTCAAATAGAGAAATATTCAATCCCATTTCTTCAGCACGAGAAGAGATTACAGTAGGTGGCAATTGTTTATGATCTCCAACTAGGACTAATTGTTTACATCCTCGCACAATTGGAACTAAGGTAGCTGGTTCGGTTGCTTGTGTTGCTTCGTCAATTAGTATTCTTGGAAATCTTCTTCCATCAAGAAGTTGATGTCCAGAACCAATACATGTCGCACAAATGACGTCTGCATTATCTAATATGTCATCTTTCATTTGTTGTTCTATTTTTCTCGCATCTTTCCATCCCTTTTTCAAATCACGATGTGCAAGACCCTTGTCCTTCCCTTTCATTCCAGGAATTTTTCTGGACAAATCTTCGTTCAAATTTAAAATTACATCTAGATCCTTTCTAAGACGATGATTTTCCATTTTTGCATCTACTGTCGCTTCACGTAACGACTCTCTCACCTTGACAGGCTGGCCTAATCTAACTGCATTTATTCCAAGTGTTAAGAGTCCTTCCAATAGATTGTCTACAGCAATATTTGATTCAGCCACAGCCAAAATTGGAGCATTACTATTTTTCACCCAACCCTGTAATATTCTAACTGCAGTATGTGTTTTTCCTGTTCCAGGAGGTCCTTGAATAAGGGTAAGACGTTGTTCCATTGCTTTGGCCACTGCTTCATGTTGAACATCATTTAATTGCGCTAAATCACGATTTTTTTCTGAAAAAAAACCTTTAATTCTATGCGGTGTTTTTGCTGCATCTTCGATATCCCTTACTTGGCCTAGTAGTATAGAGGAAAGATCGGTTGAATTTTCATCGGATAAGAATGAATTTAATGCATCTCTCATTCGATCATGAGCGATTCGATTAGCACCTCTATCCAATCTCCAATGTCCTTGACGATGGCCTTTTGGTAGTTCATTCATAGCTAGCCGAATTGCAGTTCTTGAACGCTTAGCAACTACAGCTTCAATCGCATCTTTTCCCAAAGGGTCAGAACGACTAAGCAAAACGATATCTCCATGCTTGAATCGATGAGATGGTAATGGTCCACCTCCATCAATAGTTAGACGAAGTAATCGTTGCCCATACATCCATCCAGCAGATTTTGCTTTGAGTTGGAATAAACTAACTCCATGTGCCAACAATCGTTTTTTGTTCCAAGTTTTCAAACGATTTTCTACTTGAGACATTTCATCCTGTAATTCAATTTGTATAGCATCGATGAATTTAGCATGATAATCTTGACTTTTTCTTACATTAGTTCTAATTTCGTCATCTGATGAAAAAGTATTGACACGACGAATCCGTTTATTCTCGTCCGTCATGTTATGTGCTAATGCCCCATGCTTATGACCCTCCCGAAATTAAATTTGTTTTCTACTCACTTTTCTTGTCAACACAGACAGGGAGAACTTATGCTCGTTACATTACACGACAAGGTGATTGGGGGGGTGCATTAGGTGTTTCGAAGAAAGAAGACTGACGACCAGGGCAATAGTTGTCCATTATGCAGTCTAGAGAATCCAATTGATGCTGAATCTTGTAGTCGTTGTTATTATGATTTTACAGTAAGTTCTCATCAACAATCTAGAAAATCCGATGATCAAGTCGTTGGAGGTTTGTTAGATGAATTAACTTCTGGAATACAAGAAGAAGATGAAGATGAAAATAATGTTGATTGGACCAACCATTCATTTGACATGTCAGATTTCTCAGTTGACGTTGCAGAGTATGACGAATCAGATGATGTTGTAATCTCTCACTCAATTGGATTTGCGCGACAATTGGTATCAGAAGATGAAATTGGTGGTGAAAACAAAGAGGATGATTTTGTCCTTTCCTCTGACGATGCACCATCTTCTGTTGAGAAATTTATTGTTCCTAAAGAAGATGAAACTGATGTTTCTATTCCTGAACCTACAATGGTGAAATTGGTGGATCCAACTTCTAATACAACAACTGAAATGGATTCAGATTTATTGAATGATGATTGGAATGTTACTGATTCAGCACCTATATTAGAATCAGAAGAAGAGGAAGATATAGTTCCTACACCCGTTTCCGATCCTCCTCTTCAGACGACTAATGTGGTTGAAACCCCTCAACTTCCTTCTACAGATTCTACATTGCCTCCAATGCCTACAGCACAATCCCCTCCACCTCAACAAATTCAACAGCCACGACCTAATCCGGCTAATTCTCCTTCATTGCCTACCCCCCCTAGTCCGATATCCGCACCACCTTCGGATGTTTTCCAGACTCCAAATCCGAAACCGCAAGAATCCCCCACAATGCCAATAATGCCATCCATGCCTACAGAACAACCCCCTCCACCACAACAAATTCAACAGAAAGAAACAACAATTTGGCCATGGAATCAAGGAGAACCATGGGATGATCGAATTCTTGCCTCTAAAATAAAAGAAGCAATGGAAGCGGCAAAATCAGATAGGAAAGATGAAGCTGCTAAAATTCTTGATGAGATTGGTCCACATCTCTCAGATCGTTATCGTTTAATGTTATATGTGGGCGCTCTATTGAAAAATTTGGGACGAACAAATGAATTAGCTGCTATGCTAAATGCTGCTAAATCTTCTAAATCCGAAAATGAACATGTTCAAGCGGCATTGAAGCAGTTGGGTTGAATCAGGTGGCTCCATCAGAATTCGAGGACTGGACTCGTTTGGAGCAAGATTTAGAATCTGGAATCAAATTGGTTCCACTTACTCAAAATCATACTAATGCATTAATTTCCGCATTTACTGATGATTCAAGTTCGGTTAGAATTGCTATGCCTTGGTTAGATTCATCGTTGTCAATAGAATTTCAAATCAGTACTTTCATCGTTGACGTAACATCTGGTCCGAATTCGAATCATTATCATCATTGGGTGTTGATAGATACAGATACAGATGAAATAGTTGGATTAATTGGATTTGATGTAGTTAGATTTCGGACCGTCGAAAGAAAATCATTGAGTCGAGGAATTCATTGGAATCTTGGTTATTGGATTGCACCAGATTATCGCCGAAGAGGATTAGCTTCAGATTCGATAGATATCATGATTAATATTGCAGCAAAATGTGGTGTAGATGTTGTACAACTTTCTGCCAATCCTCTTAATGTGGGAGGCATAATTACAATTCGTTCCGCAGTACAAAGACATGGAGGAATAAATTCAGAATTTGGAGTTGAGTTGATAGAAGATAATGAAGGCAACATGGTTGAATATGAAGCGTATTGGATACTAACCGGTGAATGAAATGGCTTCCAGATACTGGTTTTCAGTAGATTCTGATGACCTACACCATCATCCATCAATTTCTGGTCATCCCACTAGATCAAAGATTACACCATGGTGCTTAGAATTAGATCCTAGGCCTATGAGCAACACTTTGATTGATTCATTCAAGTCTTTAGAAAAATGGTGGACTAATAGAAGAGATGATGAAAAATTAACTATTTTTGTAATTGCAGAACAATTCGAAGATCCACATTTTATTGATGCAATAAATAGTCTTCAAAATAGTCGTCCTGGTTTGAGAATTGGGATTCATGGATTGAAACATATTTGTTGGTCTGCTTGGGGGAATCGTTCTGAAGAATTTAATTCTGCGATATCAGAATCATTACGAATAATACAAACCTTTGCTGGAGACTCATTCAGACCTTGGTTCCGTGCTCCAGGAGGTTATATCGCTCCTTGGATGATTCCTATTTTGAAAAATCAAGGAATCACCCTTGATTCATCCATTAATCCAGTATGGTTGTTGAGGAAAAAATCTGGGAAAAATAAAAATGGTAAAGTAAACGGGTGGCAACGAATAAGAAATGAATTGATCAAGAACCAAATCATCGAGCGTGAATGGTTATCAAAAAATGGAATGCCAACAAATGGACCTGCGCTTCATATTCCACTTCTAAGGTCACATTCAAAATGGGTTTGGAAAAGAAAATTATCCAATTTACAGTGTTCAAATGATCTCGAATTACTCGACCCATCAATTCCTATTGTCTCAATTTATTGGCATGTTTTAGATCATGGTAGGAAAAAATCTTGGTCTCCCCCAATTCCTTAGAGAGAGGTAATATCATTTCTTCTGAATTCAATTCCAAATTCTTCCTTTGCTGCATCAAAAATTGCAATATCAAGTGTTCCTCTACGCACTAATCCTGCTAAAGATGCTAGAACGATATGTTCGGCATCGACTTCGAAAAATCGTCTAAGTGCAGTTCGAGTATCTGAACGGCCGAAACCATCGGTACCTAGTACAATGTATTGCCCTTTTATCCAAGGGCGAATAAGTTCAGGGACCGCTTGAATATTATCTGAAGCGGCTACAACAACTGACGCAGCACTACTGCCGACAATTGTTCCGTCCAATGGAAGTTCATCGTCTATAGCAGACAAACGATATCCATTCAATCGTTGTGATCTTTCATTCTCTGAGCCTTCTCTATACAATTCACCATAAGATGTGACTGACCAAACTTTACTTGCAATTCCCATATTCAACAAAATCTCTGCAGCTTTCAGAACTTGTTGAATTATGGGCCCTGAACCCAAAAGGTAGACTGGTTCCTCGCTTGATCTCCCATTATTTGGTTGAAATTCTTTGTATAGGTAAATCCCACTTAGAATGTCTTTTTCATCTATTCCTTCAGGTATTTCAGGCATTGAATAATTTTCATTATATAGAGCAATGTAATGCATGACATCTTTGTTTTCAACATACATTTCATTGATTCCATGTTTGATAATTGCTGCAATTTCATATGCAAATGCAGGATCCCAAGATCTTACTGCAGGATTAGTATGTGCCATGAGTAATGAGTGTCCATCTTGATGTTGTAGTCCTTCACCATTGAGAGTCGTTCTTCCTGATGTTGCACCCATTAGAAACCCCCTCGCCCTTCCATCCGCTGCTGCCCAAATTAGATCTGCAACACGTTGGAATCCAAACATAGAGTAGAACGTATAGAATGGAATTGTGGGCATTCCCGCAGTGGCATAAGACATAGCACTTGCAATAAATGTCGACATAGCGCCTGCTTCGTTAATTCCAGCCTGAATTATTTGGCCTTCACTACTCACCTTATATTTCATCAATGTTTTATGATCAACGGGCTTGTACAATTGCCCCTCAGGATGATAAATCCCAAATTCAGAAAATAGCGGATCCATTCCAAAAGTTCGAGCTTCATCAGGAATTATCAATACAATATTGGAACCAATTTCCTTATTTTTCATCAGTCCTCTAAGTATTTTCACGAATGACATTGTTGTGCTAACTTCCAATGCACCCTTTGTCCCTTTATTGAATTCAGTAAATACCTCTGAATCAACGACCAATGATTTATCTGATGTTTTTCTTTGAGGTATTGGACCTCCTAGATGTTCTCTTCTTTGGAGCATATATTCTTCAATTTCTGGCATCATACCTGGTTCTACAAAAGGATATGAATCCAATTCTGAATCTGAGAATTCTAGCCCAATCATATCTCTCATGTGAATCATTGCATCTTTGTCTGCTTTCTTCTTTTGATGAGTGGTATTTCTTCCTGCGAATCCTGAACCAAGTCCATATCCTTTGATTGTCCTAGCAAGGATCACTGTAGGTGTTCCTTTATTTGCTCTAGCAGATGTAAAGGCGGCATGTATTTTTTCCATGTCGTGACCCCCAAGGTTTTCAGTCAAAGAAAGCAAATCAGAATCAGTCCATCCATCAATCAATGTAGTAAGTTCTGGAGTGTTGAACAATTCTTTTCGAATAATTGACGCATCTCCAGTAAGAATACGTTGTTCATCACCATCAACCAATTCATTCAATCTTCGAATGAGATATTTTCCATTTTGATGATTGAATAATTGGTCCCATTTGCTGCCCCATAGTAATTTTATTACATTCCATCCAGCACCACTGAATCTCCCCTCCAATTCTTGAACAATTTTTCCATTTCCTCTTACTGGTCCATCCAACCTCTGAAGATTACAATTAATGATGAAAACTAGATTATCCAATCCTTCTCTAGATGCTAGAGCCAGTTCAGACAACGATTCAGGTTCATCAGATTCTCCATCGCCCATTGTATACCAAATTGTACTATCGTTAGTATCTGCTAGTCCTCGATCAGTTAGATAACGATTGAATCTTGCGTGATGAATTGCAGACATGCCTCCCAGTCCCATGCTTACCGTTGGAAATTCCCAAAATTCAGGCATTAATCTCGGATGAGGATAAGACGAGAGTCCTCTAAGTCCTACCTCTTGGCGGAAATTTTCAATTTGTTCTTTACTCAATCTGCCTTCTAGCCATGCCCTAGCATAAATTCCAGGACTAGCATGTCCTTGGAAATATATGTGATCACCAATTCCATACTTCCCATCATTTCCCTTGAAATGATGATTCATTCCGACTTCCCAAAGAGTACTTACTGAAGCATATGTGGAGATATGCCCTCCAATCCCATCAATTTCTTTGTTAGCTTTAGTGACCATCATCATTGCATTCCATCGTAGAATACCATGGATTGTTGATTCAATATCGAGATTTCCAGGATAAGTTGGTTGTTCATCAGAATGAATTGTGTTAAGATAGGGTGTAGAAACTGGTCGAATATCAATTCCATTTCTCTTTGCTTCCGCCAATGTTTCTAGAAGAATTTGTTCAGCATCCTCCATTCCTAATTGTTCGATTACCTGCCGAATAGAATTTTTCCACTCGTCAGTATGTTGGGGGTCAGAGGAATCAACTGGGGGTCGTCGGGTATACCAATCCATTCTGAATCACTCCCATTCCTTGTTTATGGGCAGTAGTAACTGTATTTCACGCTTGGTACGGGGCCAGTGTCAACCATCTACTATTGAACTAAAATTGACAAATATTTAGAAGGAGTTTTCTTAGCGCTGTTTATGCCAGTTACAGCTGATATCGAGAACATGATTGCTATGTTGAATGACGCCCTTGGGGATGCGGCAAAGCACGACCGTGGAACAGATGCTGCGAGCCGAAGATTAAGGAAGTCACTTTCTGATTTAGCCAAGGAATGCAAGACTGTCCGCGCAAAGATTCAGAATGAGCGCAACTGAGTTATCGACAAACCCAAGTCATCCAAACCTCTCGCTAGGGCATGGGTGAAGGCAAGCGTCGTTTCAGATGGCTATCTTTTGGCAGCTATGCTTTGAAAGGTGCTAGGCGTCTCAAAGCGGCATCCACAAAGGAGCAACGTGCTGAAATTGTAAGAGTTGCCAAAGATCCAGAAGCATGGGGTCAATCTCTCACAGAAGGTTGGGACTTAGTCAAAGATGAGTCATTGGACTTGAAAGATGCATTTTTGACCGTTTACAAAATACAACTTGGAAGAAGAACATCGAAGAAAGAGCGCCGAAATGCAGTGAAAAAATTTGCATTAGCCGGGACCTTCATTCCCCCTTTGAGAGTTTTCAGCATTCCAGGGTCAGAGATGATTTTGGGTGTTGCAGCATTTGTAATGCCATTACGTATTATCCCCGATCGTTTCCTTCCATCCATTCTTCGTTCAACAAATGAGGAAGAGATACCAACGCCATCAAAGAAGAGATTAAAATGGTTCCAAAAAGAACGGAATGCAGTATTGGATAATGTTGATGAAAATTGAGGGATTTCATGGGCCTATCAAATCAAAAGATAATGTGGATAGTTGCCACATTTTTCTTTGTTGTAAGTGCGTATATGGGTAATCTGAATATCAGGCGCAATCACTTCCTGATTTTGACTCCGTACAGGAATGGGATGGCGTTCTCCCAGAATATGAAGAAATGGGTGGACACCTTTCTGGTGAACGTGGAACGTGGGTAAAGTCATCATTCGCCTTGAATGAGGGCGTGATTGGTGATTTTATTTGTTATGGCGTATATTCTCCTTGGGATCAAACATTCAATCCGGAAACTGAAATTAAGAGAATCCTACCTCCTGGAAATCACCAAGAATCTTACAATATCTCAATCATTTGGGAAGATTCCGAAGATGATGAATACTATTATGTCTGGGACGAATGGATAGATATTCATCCTGATTTGAAATTCTATGGAATTAGTGATGATGGTCATGGTTGCGACCTTAGTAGAGCCCGAAATGCTTTCAGAGGGGGAAGTAACGATCAAATAACAGTCGGCGTAGAGGAAGACCCCATCTTTTTACGCGGACTGTTTCTCATATTAGAAGGCGAAAATGAAACAGAAGAATGGTACTTGGTTTCCGTGGGCCATGACGAAAATGGGGGTTTCAGTGTTGAACCATCTACTGATGATAACAAATGGAGTAGGGCGATTTGGTCCATTTTTTGGGGCCTAATTGGTATTTTCATTTTTCATTCAAGTTTTTTGAAAGAAAATAGATAATCAATCTTAGATTATTGGAATTTTGAAAATTTTTATTCAGAATTGATATCTCGATTGGTGTAAATTTTCCATTCTCCTCCACCATTCATGAAATCAGCTTGCCCAGTAATATACCTCCATTCTTCAGGTGCATTTTCCCACTCAATTCCAGGAGCTAGAACTATCCATTGAATTTGAGACAAGTTTCCACGATTATCCCATTGTTCTTCAGAGAATAATTCGATTTCCCATTGAGAATTTGGATCTCGCCAATGACCTGTAATCTCTCTCGTATTTTCATCATTAATTTCTGTATAAAATGTGTAAAGGTAATGCATTCCTAAGGTGGCATCATGAACAAACAAGAAATCATCCCCATCTTCCATATTTTCTGACAAAATTTCTGCAGCATCATCAGTCCACATGGTTTGTCCATGAATTGCTGTAAGTAATGATAATGGAATAACTAAACAAATTCCGACAAACATTGCTTTTGATTTTTCTTTTGCAATTAATGGCGTTAAAGCGCTAGAATCAATTTGTTGAATTCTAAACATTAGAAAGAACATTGGAACCATCAGCATTGAGATATATCTGCCATTATTCCCCATTGTCCACATCATCCATGGCCAATCAGCATCCCATAATTTGGATTCGTATGTCCATAGAGCAGCAATATAGAATGTTATGGCAGTCGTTAAGACTGAAATTAATCCCACAATTCCTGCAATTTCATGACTTTCTATCGTCCACATTTTTCGAAAATTATTTCCAATAATAGGCCATAATATCATTCCAAATAATCCATAAATCAAAATTACATCTATTGAGGCAACCAAAAAAGCACTTGAAAAACGTAGACTATCTGTTTTCATTGTAGAGAACGTGCCCGAATCCGACAACATTCCTAGAAGTAATAATCCAACTAATGTCCCTCCCGTTCCAATTTTTATGGCAAATGATGGAGATTGAGTAAAACAATGCCATTTTTCTCGATTATCTGCGGAATGCCATAGTAGCATAAGGAACATTACAATTACACAATACCATGGATTAATTCCTTTAACAAATAGAATCAATCCCATTGATAATCCAGAAATTGTTGCTGAAGTGAAAATTCCAGTCCATGATTGCCACTTTTCCTGAATCATCATTCCAAGAATTATTCCAATTGTGAAAATTGCAACAATTGTTTCAGGAAATGCTCTCCCTGTAGCGAAAATAAATGTTGGATGTATTGCAACAATTGCTGCAATTGAAATTCCGTGTTCCAATGAACCGTTAATTTTGAAGATTGAAATGGTGAGGAAAATAAGTAAACACATTAGAGAAAAGCCAAGAAAGTGCACTCCATTTTCCGAATTAGGAAGAAAGTGATACCATCCGATTTCAACAGACGGAGAATATTCTGGATTACTTGCCATTGGATCTAATGGCCTAGTATGTCCCCAAGGAAGAGTGGCTTCGTCTGATTCGGTCACAGAACTATCTCTTGCCATGTGTACATGAGTATCTAAACCCAAATCGCTGGTGAAGGATACAATGATGTTAAGCAATAGCCCAAATGCCAGTAAAAGGACCCAATTCCTCTTTCCCAATGATTGCTCATCAGTAAGAGACATTGTATCCCCCATAGAAGTTGAGATGCAATCGATGGGATGAGTCTTATCCAATTAGAAGTCAAATAGTGTAGGCTTTGATTCAGATCTCAATTTTCCAACAGAAGCTAATCTATCTAGTGCACGCATCGTTCTATTTTCCGAAAATCCTCTTTCGTTTTGTACAAATTCTCGAATCCGTTCTTCAATTGCACGACTCGGTTTAGGCAAATCCATTCCTTCATTGATAGGATGATTCAGGAAAAGATTGCGAATTTCTTCGATATTATGGGGGACTTCAATTCCCTTGATATCTGCTACGGCTTCAAGTGTTCCATGTGCTTTGATTAACTTCAATCCTGTTTTTGGACCCACACCTTTGAAACCAGGGTGAAAATCGGTACCAATCATGATACCAAGATCTACTAATTGTTCGTGGGTAATATCATTTTCATCTAGTAAATCTTTGAGTACAATTCGTTCTGCAGTTAATGTCCTCCCAAATTTTTTGGTTCCATGAGACATTAAATTACGAATCATGATCGGTGCTCCATATAGTAAGGCATCCCAATCTTGTGTAGCAACAGCGTGCAATTCTCCATTTCTTGCTCTTACTGCTGCTGCTCCTTCTGCTTCCATTGGAGCTTCAATCCATGATACTCCCAGAACATCAAACAAATCTTTGGTTTCTTGAACCATCTCTGGAGTATATTCTGCAATCTGGGGACCAATTTTTTTCGCTGCTTTCAAGTCTCCCGATTCTATTGCCTCATTCCATTTCTTTTTTGCACTATCCTTTCTTGCTCTTCGATCGTTTAGAGTATCTCGTTTCAAATCTGGAGGCTTTCCATCGAAAACAAAAACAGGTTCAATTCCTGATGCAATCAAAATAGTGGCTCTATCTAAGAATCCCATTAAATGTGCCACTGGTCTTGATTTTGAATCAGACAAAGGCTGCCCATCGGCTCCTGTCATTGCTGTAATGAATTGATAAGCAGATAGGAATACATCAATAGCTATTTTTTCCCCTGCTAAATCTGATAGATCAATTGATTCTGCCTTTGCTAAATCCCTTAGGTTACAACCCATGGTCCCACCTTAGATGTCTAAATCATCGATGAAATCATCATCTTCAAAATCATAATCATCATCTTCATTTTCTGAATTACTTCGGGAACCAACAATAGTCCAGACTCCAAACCCTAAACATCCGATTGCAGGAAAAAGTCCGGCTAAAGAGTACATTCTCCATGTTTGTGGTGTACCCATTGGTTCAGTATCTGTCCAAAGTACTGCATTTCTTGGTGAGCCATCTGTTAATGTCACATTCTGATTGTTGATTGGACGTACATTTTCCCCATCTTGTCCAAGTACAACTTTTAGTACAACACCTCCACTTTTTGTTAAATCATATTCTGCACATGCACTTGTTTGCCCATCTTCATCAGTATCATTTTCATTTGAATTTTCAGTACAATCTAAATCATCAGTATATTGGATGATTGAAGAGAAATAAAGTTGAATTGCTTCTCTGCCTGCTATTGTAGTAATTTCTGAATTTCCTAATAATTCGTTATGTTCTTCATGACCTAATCCCCAAAGAACTGCAGAACGTCCATTGTGCTTAATGGATTTTGAATAAACTTGATTTCCATTGAAAGGAACCCAGATTTCAAATTCATCTCCTTCAGAGAAATCAGTCAAGAAACTACCAGAACTAGCTTCTAATGATGCAAATTGATCAACGGTGTACATATTTGGTTGCATATCTACATCTGAATGATGTGCGATATCCATGTATGATACAATTGGTGCCGCAACTATTGGTCCAATTAGAGATAAACAAGTGAGAACAGCAGCACCAGTCATGGCTGGCATTCCAGGGGTGAAAACCACTCCACATATCGCACCAGCTAGAAGTATAATCCCCAATAGTATGGGAATTAAAATCCCAACTTTTTCAGTAGTAGATGATTGGAAACCCAATCCTACATCTGCGTATGGAGTCTTCCACGTACTTCCTTCTTCCAGTAGGACGTCTCCAATATCAGAAGTTTCAGGCGGAATTACGGGAACATCCATCTGGAAATCATTTTGACCAAGATAAAGAGTGTAGCCATCTCCTGTTCCACTAGGTTTAGTAAATTGAATTCTTAATCCAAGGGTTTCATCCGCCTTTATTTCCTTGATGTTATGGAAAAATTCGAAGACATATGTATCCCCTCCTTCGTTTTCTGGAGATATAGTTAGTGATGTGATATCTACTCCTCCTTTTCTGAGAAATATAGTTACATCTGTATTACAACTTCCAGTTTGACAGAAAATATTCAATCTGAAATTACCAGTAATGGTTTGCTCCGAATCAATTTCTGTAGCATTATCACTTGCAACTTGTCCATCAAAAGTAAATTCTCTTGTTCCTCCACCATTATTCGGGTCACCTGGAACGAATGCATTCGTTTCTCCAATACTATCGTCGCTGTTTGGATCAGTGGCTTGTGCATGATTCCACATTGGCCATGTTGCATATCCACCTTCTCCGGATTCTCCGTAGAAATACAATCGATCTCTTTCGTGTGACAGAACCTTTGGGTTATCCGATTGAGCTGTTGCAACTGAGAGTAAAATAGTACCAAAAAATAGGAATGTAATCACTAATGCGACCCGAGCAGAAGTACTTCGACCTGCCCCGCTCATGCACCCTCCACCCCCTTGGGTGTTATAGGATTGAAGGCCAATAGCGCCTCGCAGAGGAAGAGGGGATCTCATGGTTGCGGCTTGGATTGGCAATGGATGGCATCCTGCCTTGTTTAGGTCGGAGGCTCATGCTTTAGGAAAATTACGTCAAATACTTCATCCGCGTGTAGTGATTATAGAGGAAAACAATTCGATAGAAAATTCAGCATACATCGATTATTCTTTGTTTCCTTTTGATTATTGTTTAGATGAACCCAATGCTGAAATTATTGCCTCATGGTTCACAAAAATTCAGCCATTAACAAGTCAATCAATTGCAGTGAGAGCATCCAAGATGGGTAATATGGGAGGGATTAGTATAACAAAAATTCAATCAGAAATTGGTGCTATATTGCATGATAAGGGATGGACAGTAAACCTTGAAAATCCTGATATTGAAATTATGTTGTATTATTGTGGTAGTCCTGAGAAACCACTTCCTTCAGATCCTTGTGAGTTGGATACACCATTTTTTGTTTGGGGAATTCTAGATTCTACAGGCCCAGGCGGTCATTCATTTCAGAATCGTTCGCCTACTGAACGTCCCTTCTTCAAACCAGTCAGTCTTGACCCTAGATTAGCTCGTGCAATGGTGAATTTGTGTTACACTGATGGGAATCCGCCAAATTTCATTATTGACCCTTTTTGTGGAACTGGAGGTATTGCAATTGAATCATCAATGTTAGGTATCTCAGTTTTTGCAAGCGATTTAGATGATGAAATGGTTCAGGGTACAATTCAAAATCTCAATCAAATCGAATTTGAAGGTGAATTATTTGTACAATCATGTAATGCAGTTGAAATTTTTGATAAATTAGGCCAAATTGAGGGGGCAGCCCATGCATTTGATCCACCGTATGGTAGAAATTCATGGATTAGTGGAGAAGGATTTCAAATTCTAAAAAAGACTATTTTTTCTCTTTCTAAGGTCTCTAGAGGACCGATGGTAATGTTACTTCCCATTGATCCTGATGATGTTAGGTCTCCTACGCATTCATCGGCTGAAGATTTTTGTCCATTCGGTGTTCGTCCTGAAGAATTTTTAGATATATTATCACAAATTGATTACAAGATTTCAATGATTCATCCTATCTGGGTACATCGAAGTCTTGCTAGGGCATTGGTAAGAATAGACCCAAAATAATTGGCGGGCGATGCAGGATTCGAACCCACGTCTCCGGCTCCGAAGGCCGGAAGGATATCCAGACTACCCTAATCGCCCAAACATGCCACTTATGCAACACCTTTCAAACCGACGGATAAGGCCAAGTTTGACAAGGTAATTCTATTCCATTTCTGGTGAAGACACTTATTTTATCTCCCTCACTCATAAATTGGTCCATCAAAATTAAATTGTTCATGTTTAATAGTTCATCAGTTAATTTCATTTCAGGCCCCTCGCCCAAATCAATTTTTGATCGAATATGGACAATTCGATCTACAATTTTATTTTCAAGGAAAGAAAGCCAAACAGAAGGACCCCCTTCTACAAGAAGTTCTTGAATCCCTCTATCACCCAGAAGATCTAACAAATCATTAGGATTTCTTTGTTCAGTTACCGAAGGCATAGAAATTGATTCAATTCCTTGAATCGAAATTTCATTTAGATTTCCGTGAATTTTTATTGTGCTAGCTTCATTATTCCAAACTTTTGCATCATTACCGATTTTTCCCTTTGTATCCAGAATTATTCGAATAGGATGTGTTGTCCCATTAATGTCTACATTTCTAATCGTTAGTGAAGGATTATCACGAATTACTGTGTTAGAACCAACCAATATTGCATCAACTTGACGTCTAAGTGCATGTGCGTACTGCAATGAACTATTACTGGTAAATCGTTTCGAAATTGAATCATTGTTGTCTACCTTGTCATTTGTATCTACAGCCATTTTGAGGGTAACCAAAGGCCTTCGAATTTGGCACCAATTTAGGAAAGATTGCATTTGACGAATAGCATTATTTTCTAGAATTCCTATTTCCACATCAATTCCTGCCGCTATTAGTGCATCAATACCTTTGCCTCGAACATTTGGATTTGGATCTCTAGATGCAATCACTACTTTCGAAACACCTGCCCAGAGTAGGGCTTGAGTGCATGGAGGAGTTCTTCCAAAATGATTGCAAGGTTCTAACGTAACATAAGCTATGCTACCTTCTGTATTTTCTCCTCTGATTTCGGCATCAGCAATAGCAGCCTGCTCAGCATGTAAGTCACCTATTCGATTATGCCACCCTTCTGCAATAATCCGGTTTTCTTGAACAAGAACACAACCTACCGGAGGATTTGGAGAAACACGGCCAATTCCTTCCTCAGCAATGTCCAATGCACGTTGCATAAATCGGACATGATCTTCCATTTGAACACCTCTGGCTGGCCCTTTTCTTATTCCTTCGGAGGGGTTACAGATACCCGTGATTTTCGGTATAATTCAAGGGTCGACGGGTTATACATGGCTCATGACGCCCTCACCCGAGCCGGTTGTGTTTCAATCAGATATTGAAAGTAAAAAGAAAGGAGGCATTCATCGTCCTATTTTTTCTCCTGTATTTTCTCAACAATCTATTGGGGAGATGAAAGTCACGAAAGTCCATTTAATGGTAAATCCTTATTCTGGAAAGAAAAAGGGAGAAAAGGTTGCTAATCAGGCTAAGATTTTACTCGAAGAGTCAGGAATTCAAGTTGAAGAATACCGTTCTTCTTACCCAGGTCATCTTATTGAACTTGCAGCAAATATTTCTGCAGCAGATGACGATGTATTTGCAGTAGTGGGGGGAGATGGAAGTATGTCAGAAGTGTTAACGGGTAGAATGCGAGATGCTGAGAATCGAACTCCCCCTATTGTAGCGTTTATTCCTGCAGGAACAGGAAATTCACATGCTTATGATTTGAAGATTAAAGGAGTTGAAGATGCAGTTTCCAGAATAATATCTGGTAAAATACAACAATTGGACATCTCTAGAGTTGTATTAACTGAAGGATTACCCGGCAATGAAAAAGAACAGATGACATGGTATAGCCATAATTTAGTTACTTGGGGATTAGGCATTGATTCCAATTTAATTGCTGAAAAAATGAGATTTTTAGGACCAATAAGATATGACGTGGGGATTGTAATTTCGATAATGCTAAATCGCCGCCGTCATGCGAAATTAATCTTAGATGGGCATGAAATGGATTCTGATTTTACACTATTTCTTATACAAAATACCCAGACTGGGGGTTCAGGACTTCCTTTAGCACCAGGGGCATCAATTGATGATGGATTTATGGATATTGGAATATTAAATCGGATGCGCCGTGGGGCTATTTTGAAGGCTTTTGGACTATTGAAGAAAGAGGGAAGACATGTATTTCATCCCGAAGTTGCCTATCATAGATTCAAATCATTAAGAATCGAAACACCAACTCCTAGTGCAATTAACATTGATGGAGAAAATATTGGTACCACGCCAATGGATATGACTGTACTTCCTAGTGCAGTAAAATTACTTGTTTGATTAGAATGAAAAGTCTGAGAATTCATCATCATCAGAAACACTTGGACCATCTCTAGTTTGGTATCTTGGTCCTGATTCCTCTGGCTCTTCTTCTATTTCTTCTGGCACCACGTCTTTCTTTACGACTCGTTTCCTTCTAGTTACAGGTGCAGATTTTTGTTCAGGAATATCTTCGTCAACCTCCGCAATTGTTTGAGAAACATTTGACATTGTCCTCTTAGCACTAGGGCCACTAGACAATGTACTGGAACCGGCACCAGTTACCCCTCCACCTATTCTTCTAGAAGATGGACCGGAAGAACTGCTTTCTTCTTTAGACATGGCACTTTCCATCACTTCCTTGAGTTTCAGATCCATTTCTGCTGCTTCTTCTGTTTGAATTACTCCTCGTCCAGTTGTTTTCCCAAGAGATGCTGTTGCTTCTAATCCATCAGGAGCACTTTCTAAAGTGCTAGTTACATCGAATTCTTTGATTTCCATTTTCTTTGTTGCGGTATCATCTACAACTTCGATATTTGAAGATGAATCTCCGCTTTTCTCTAATTTTTGAACTTCTTTTTTGTGCTGTTTTAGTTCTTTATCGACGCCTCCAGCAGCACGGATTTGTTTTTCAGACATTAGAACAGCAGCATTTACGTTGGCTTTCTTTCGAATTTGAATTGAACTAAACGTAAAGGCTCCAAATGCTCCAGCCGCACCTCCAATAATCACTAACATTAGATACATAGTTCCTCCCAGTAATGGAATTGAACCAACCGAATATTCCTCACTTGACGATGCATCATTTCCATCAATTGTCATAGAAGTGACAGCAAAATATGCTCCAAAACTTTCTCTAACTCCTACATTACATTGAGATACTGATAATTCAGTAGGTATTCGAATATTCTTTTGATCATGAAGGAAGTATCCTTCTATTGCAATTGGTCTATTCCAATCTAATAGTCCAATCATTCCATCTGCAATATTTTCGTTTGTAGGTACGATTCCAATTACAGCCCAACCTCTCTTTGATTGTATATCTTCAAATTCAGATCCAAATTGTCCTTCAGCCATTAATGGATCGTCCCAATCATTCCCTCCAATCAAAGGAATATCTTGCTTTGGGTCTAATTCATGTGGCTTTAGGTTCCGCGCATCTTCTATTGACATCATATTTACTGCAATTGAATATACAGCAGGACCATCGTGATCTGGAAAGGCCTTCCCATTAGCTAACCAACCTTCGATTCTGATTGGGTTCCCTCCATATTCTGAACTAGTTACAGATTGTGAAGATTGAGCCATGGTTCCATTTTCACCGTGACATCCAACAGTTCCAAAATATTCTCCGTCTGTCCAACTTTCAGTATATACTGCCATCTTATCATAAATCTGAATTTCAGTCTTATTTTCTCCTTCCATGTTTAAAAATTCAGCAGAATATTCTCCTTCGCCACTTCCCCATGATGTAACGGGAGAAGTGCTCAAACATCCCGCCAATGGTAGAAGCAAGATTGCCAGCAACGGTACTATGACGACCCGCCGAGGCATGACCCTCGAGCATCATTGTTGTTCAATACCTTTCCGTGTTGGTTAGGTGGCGCTGACGGAGAGATTCGAACTCCCGAGTCCGAGGGACACCGGATTTCAAATCCGGCGCAATACCAGGCTATGCGACGTCAGCAATACTCCGACGAGAGGCTTGGTAGATTTCACGCTTTGTACTAATTATAGCCAACTAGGTGGTCTACACCACGCGGGCAAATCAGTTGGAGCGCCTGGACTAGTCAACCCAATGAAGAAAATCATTACAATAATGAAGAATGCAGGGAAAAGAGCAGTCATAGTCAATATCTTTGAATCTGCATCGCCGTAAAGGTGCATGAAAATTGCAGCGATCATTATGAATTTAGGAATTCCAATACCCCAAAGTATTCCAAAAGTCAATTGTTTTTCTGTTGCACCAATACTCTCAGCAAAGGCAGAAAGATCTACTCCAACGGCTCCAACCTCAATTGCAGTAAGAATCATCAAACCATAGAAATTCATCCAGTAGGGGTCCTTTCCAAAAATCTTGTAATGCGCCATATTTCTAATCACCTCAATACAGATAGAAGAATGGGAATACTAGTACCCAAACCAAGTCAACAAAGTGCCAGTACAGACCGAAGTACTCTATCGATACCGCATTCGAAGGTCCGTAACCTCCTCTTAATGCCTTGAAGGTCATGTACGATAAGCCTACCATGCCAGCGAATACGTGGACACCGTGAGTTCCTGTTGTGACATAGAAAGTCGATGCACTGACGCGAATGTCTGCCATCATCATGCCCCCAGGATGAGCTCCAGATTCCAACATTGCGTAGAGTGCACTGTCTGTAGGAATATCATGGCCACCATGATATGAGGTGTCGTAGTGGTAGTTTGTGTATGCATTGGCATGAATTGTATAGCCTTCAGCGAAGAGTGACTTAATTTCGGAATGTCCATGATTTAGATCCGTTAGTGGACCTGGTGTGGGGAATCCAACGAACCACTCAATCAATTTGAGTGTTAGGAAGAGAGTTGCTAGGAAGAGGGTTGAACCGAGGTAAATTCCAACCTTTCGGCTACGGTGTGCATCCACATTTGCTGTCTCGATGTCATACTTCTTTGCATATTTCTTATTACTCATCTTTGCAGTCTTAAGGGCTAGCACGATTGTGAACGATGAAACGATTAGTGCAAAGGTGTTTACTGCTCCTGGTGCGAGGTGGAACCAACTGCTTGCAATAAGGTGCGCAGCAGGTTCAAAACAGTTTACAGTGGTCCCTTCTACCCATTCACCCGAAAGGAAAACATCCTCACAGTTAGGTATTCCAAGGCGATATCGAATGTAGGTGCTGAACAAACTTGTAAACACCATCATCTCAGACATTAAGAAAATCCACATTGCTACTTTACGTAGGTCGATATTTCGGAATGGAGCTCCTACACCTTGAGGTTCATATACTCCATCGAATGACATATCTTGACGCCACCAAATGATTAGCCCAATTGTAATGATGATGAATCCTAGCATTACTCCAGCCATGGAGCTAATATTTTCCAATCCACCCATTACGAAGATGTTCGCAAATGCATAGAGAAATACTCCAAATCCAATACTCATTACCAATGGTGCAAATGAATTGTGAGGTGCTCCATGACTCCAATCGTGTGGCCCCCAAGGCTCTATGTGATGTTCATGTCCATGATCTCCGCTCAATGACTCACCTCCGAATCATCTTCAGGAACCATTAATCCGGCAAACCATTTTGTAAATCCTCCTGGTTCCGATTCATGATATTCGTTGGCATCATGTAGAACTGGTAGGTTGTGAGGATCGAATGACGGTGTAGGGGGTGGAGAGGTACACATCCATTCAAACGACCATCCTCCCCAAGGATCTGCAGGAGCTTTTTTACCAGAAATTATTGTCTTAATCATATTTCCAATAAGAATGAAATTAGAAAAGAAGAATAGGAAAGCAGAGACTGAAATGAATAAATTCCAATCAGCCATTTCTGCAGGGATGTTTGTGTATTCGTCTACACTTACAAACCAAGTGTGATGTCTTCTGGCCATACCCATTACTCCGAGTTTGTGCATTGGCCAGAAAATTCCATTAAAGGAAATAAATGCAGTTAGGAAGTGAAGTAATCCCCATTTTTCATCCATCATTTTACCCGACATTTTCGGGAACCAGTAGTATATTCCTGAGAACATCCCGAAGACAGTACCTCCAACGAATACATAGTGGAAATGTGCTACTACGAAGTATGTCTCATGTAGGTGGGTATCCATAGCTAATGAAGGGAAGAACATACCACTAATTCCTCCTAGAGTGAAAGTAACCAAGAACCCTAATGCCCAAAGAGTATGTGTTCGATATATTAGAGATCCTTTATGCATGGTCTTCAGCCAATTGAATATTTTTATTCCAGTTGGAACAGCAACCAACATTGTTGTTAGCATAGTTACAAATCTTAGAGTAGGAGACATTCCAGAAGTAAACATATGATGACCATACACAATGAATGCTACAATGCCAATACCTGCCATAGCATAAACCATTGAGCGGTAACCAAATACAGAACGTCTAGCCGAAGTGGCAATTACTTCAGATATAATTCCAAATGCAGGTACAATTACCACATAGACTTCTGGATGGCCGAAATACCAGAATAAGTGACTCCAAAGCAAAGGGTCACCTCCCGAAGCCACATAATAGAAAGCAGTACCAATAGTACGATCTAGGTATACTTGAATCAATCCAACTCCCCAAGCAGGTATGGAAATGAATAGCATTAGGTTGGCTACAAAAATAGACCATGTGAATAGTGGCATTTGCATCCAACCCATTGTAGGGGCTCTCATTGCACAAATTGTGGTAAGGAAGTTAATTCCAGTTAAGGTAGATGAAGCAACCAACATTATTTGTCCTGCTACCCACATTGTTGTACCTGTGTGTGCTGTTTCCGAAACAATATATGGTGCATAACCTGTCCATCCAGTGTCTGCAGCAGCACCACTAAAAATGCCTGTGAAGATGAGTAAAGCACCTACAGGTTGAAGCCAAAATGACATTGCATTGATTCTTGGAAGTGCCAAATCAGCAGCACCTATTTGCAATGGAATTAACCAATTCGCAAATCCGTTAATTAATGGCATAGCTGCAAGGAAAATCATTACCGTCCCATGCATTGTAAAGAATTGATTGTATTGATCCTGAGTTAAGAAATCATTACCTGGAACTGCAAGTTGAACTCGAATAATCATTGCCATTATTCCACCAATTCCTAGGAAGAAGAAACCAGCTAGGAAGTAAAGAGTACCCACCTTTTTATGATCTGTAGTTGTTAACCATCCAGTAATCCAAGGTGCGAAAGACTCCCAATTAAATCCATCAGGATTTGCCCGATAAAAAGTATAGAGGAGAACTGCACCTAGTAGTACTCCTGAGACGATAATCAGAGTAGCAAGTACCACAAATGGGTCTGCCGGTTCAAGAGGTTCAGCGACTATACCTGAAGAAGGCCCTGAAACTGAAACAGACATCGTATTCCATTTATCATCAGCAGAAGCAGCCCCATCTCCATTAACTGAATTTACGGCTAGATTAAATGTAGTTGAACCACTTTCTGGAGAAGTCCAATTGACTGTCCATGAAGTAAAGTCGTTACCACTTGTAATAGGTTCTCCACCAGCTTCAACTGAATCATGAATCCCATTATTGTCTTCATCATCATCGATTCCATTGTGAACTGCCTCTCCATTTTCTATCTTGACCCTCTCGTCTACGGCAGCTAGAGTTCCAGATGAAACTGCGAGATTGAATCCCCCTAAATTAAATGGAGCAGCATCAGTTCCAGACGGGCCTCCTGTGAATGATACAGTTAGGGTGTATGTTGTACTAGCATTGAATGTGCTTGGAAGACCTGTAATGGATGGAGTAACTCCCGAATCAGGAATGGCTCCATGGCAAATACAACCCTTTTCAGATTGTCCAGCGATTCCTGAAGGCAGAGAATCTGCTTCTGGTGCTAAATTTAATGCAAGCCCGATAATGACGAATATTGCAAAAGTCTGAATTAATGACCTTTTATTCATCATTTTCTCACCTCAATTAACAACCGTTACTATTGCAGACATGTAAGCATGATTATCACCACAATATTCGGTACAAAGAATTAGTGAAGACTCACCTTGATCTCCTCCACAATTTGATGTTTCACAAGTAGGAGCAATCCACATAGCAGTTTCTAATCCAGGAACTGTATCTTCCTTAACACCAAATTTCACGAACCAAGGTGCATGAGTCACATCTTCTGAAGTTAGATTAGCGAGGTAATATTCACCCTGTTTTAATTTCAAAACAGGAACCATTGTTCCATTAAGATCTTGATATTCAGAAGAGTCACAAATTTCAGCATCTAAATTTCCACAGTCAAAAATCCAAAACCATTGTTGTCCAATAATTGAAATTGTATGATAGCATTTGTTTGGATCGTGCCCATCGGTGCCGCATTCTAGTCCATACTTGCTGTCAGGGTCATCAGGATCTGCCCAAACCTCGTTAATTGGCCCCCATGAATAATAGGTAAGCCAAACAATTAGGATAAATGGAACAATTGTCCAAGCGAGTTCTAATTTCAGGTCGTCATTATGTTTGGGAAACACACCAACTTTGATTCCATCGATGTCTTCCCAATCATCATCTCCGTCTTTAGATCGATAAACAAGTGAATGGTGTGCAAGCCAAAGAAAGGTGAATGCTCCAACGATAGCGGACCACATTTCATAGTGGTTCCAAAGCCCATCAAATGTCGCACTGGCTATACCCATCTCTAGCCCCTAGCCTGTTCGTTTAGACTCCCGTTGATAAGCATTCGTGGTTCAGTTCGTAAGAATTACTTGACTGATAATAATGAGATAATGTCAATTGTTTGAAATTATGGGTCAAAATTTTTGAAACATGTATTTAATAGATAAACTTCCTTTATTTGTCTTTATTCGGGGGCTTCTATGTTGCAATATCTATTGTGTTTTTTTGAATCTCATCTTCTTAGGGGAGTGTTTTCAGGTGCCGAATAGATATGAACGCCGAATTAAAATTAGTTTCACATCTTCCTTATTTCATTCTGCCAGAGCTCTTGCTCAAGCTAGATTTCGAAATAGACATCCAGTTAATGGAGGATCCGGATGCCCGGTAATCGTTGAAGGGAGAAGAGACATGGAGACATTGAGAGCATTGGGATTTGAAGGGCCGATTGAACTTGTGAACAGAGGATGGGGTCAAAGTAGGTTAATTGCGCATTTATACGATTTATACGGACGCAAAAATCCCGTTGATGGTGGCCCTGCTGTTATGTTAATGATGGATTGGGATAGAACCGGCATCAAAATCCATCAAAATTTACTTGGTAGAATGAGAAGTTTAGACATGATGATTGATGAATCAACGAGGAAGACATTGATGCGTACGGTGGAATTGAAAGCACCTACAATAGAAGGTCTGAAGAATTTAGTTGATGATTTAGTTCCTCTAATTAATTTAGAAGACCCACCTTCAGATATTGTATTCTGAATTTAATTATATTATCCTAACAATTATTGGAAACGAGATATTAGCTTGCATATTGTCTCGAATTCTTTCTATTTCGGTTACTCGATATGATAATTGTTCATGCAAGGATCGAATTATTCCTCGTTTCATCCTTAACCAACGAGGATCTACCATTTCACCTTTCAACATAGAATTCCATTCAGCTTTCCGAATTTGTTCTTCTTCTGATTCAATTCTACTCATCCAAGCTTGATGAGAATTTTCTGTCAGTTCGGTTAGTAAGGGCAATAGTCTCATCCGTTCTTGATTTAGAAGAGCGGTATGAATTTGAGTCCTTGCCGATTCAATAGTTTCTTTTTCGTCAGATGTTAATAGAGTTCGAATGGGCTCGGAATCAGATTTAGACCATGGATTTCGGATAATTTCTTCTATTGGTTTCCCATGCTTATCCAACGCCAACCATCTTCTGATTCTCGATTCTCTTAAGCCATGAATTCTCCATTCTACAGCAATGAAGAATTTAGCCTTCGATGGAATGGCATCAATGCGAATATTTTCTGCAATTAAATCACAGCCCGAAATTCCTTCAGCAAAGTTTCTTTTTTGATTTGAAGAAACTGCTAGATGAACGAGAGGATGCCATGGAGATAGAAATTCCACCTCATTTCGTTGTCTAGCTACATTATTCTCATATGTTGCTTCAATCCAATGAGGTCCTGATGTTGTATTCATCCGATTCAATAAATCCATCCATTTTGAACTGCCTTTGTCAAAAGCGATACAAGATTCTATCATTTTCTTCGACATTTGAATCATGACAGTATCCTTTGAGTTGCCAAAAAGTTCCCCATTATTTTCAATAATCCAAGATTCAAGAATTGAGTTAATTGCAGCAGAATCTAATCCTAATTCACGTTCTAAAACATCATCCCTAACTGCCTGTACTCCTGGATCTTCACCAATTGCCATTCTTTCTTTCAGTGCTGCTTCTTCGGTCCAACCATTCCTTGAATTTAGCAAATCTTCTACATCATCATCATGAATTTCTCTGTATGTGTCTAAATCTACAATCTTATATCCTGTAGTTAAATCATGTCTAATTGCATCTCTAGCAATTTCTTTTGCTGCAAGAATCTTCATTGCTTTTCCAAGCATTGGATCTACCATACCTAAAGATGATTCAAAAATATGAATTCGATGCAATAAACGACCTAGTATTGCCGCATCAATTGTCCCTTCCACACATAAATTTGCAATTTGTATAGTTGGGCTTGTTTGGCCATATCGATCTAATCTGCCTATTCGTTGTTCTAATTTCATTGGATTCCAAGGGAGGTCATAATTTACTAAACGATGACAATGTTGTTGATCTAATCCTTCGCTTCCAACTTCACTACTCAATAAGATATTGATATCACCTTGAGCAAATCTAGCACGAATTTGATCTCTTTCTAACATGGGTGTTTTTCCAGTCAAAACTTCGACTATAAATCCATCATTCTGTAGATTATGTTTTAGATGATTTAATGTTCCGTGGAATTGTGAAAATAATAATACTCCTCCATCATTATAATCTAAAGTATCATGTAACCATGCTCGCAATGCATCTAATTTAGTATCTTTATCTCCTAAATTTTCAGCAGCTTCAATCAATCCTTTTTTGTTGCCTAATCGATTAATTAATCTCCGAGTAATTTCATCATGTTCATCTGTTTGTTCTTGTAGTTCTTCTCTAACTTCATCAATCTTTCCAAGTACATGTTTTGCATATGCTGGAAGACATGAAGAAGCCATTCTTTCTGGAATAACAGATGCCCAATCAAATTTACCATCAGGGTTTTTTATTCGTTGCAATGTTTGCGACCAACGTCTAGCAGCATTGTATAAGTTCCATTCTGCTTCTGTTAAAACGACTTGCAAAATAATGGGAACTCTTTGCGCGAGAACCAAATCAAGATCTTTTCTTCTAGTACGGACCAACATATCATTCAAAGGCCTCATTTCTCGTAGTAAATTGATGACTTTTTTCCTCACGACTCCCGACTCTTCAGAAACATCATCAATCAATGCTCTAATTTCTGTTAATCTAGGATCATCTGTTAATGATGTTGTATGTAATAATCGATTAATTTCTAATCGAATATTTTCTAAATCAATTGGATCACTAGAAATTATGTCTATGGTTCGATGAATAGAAGCAGTGGGGCTCATAGTATTGTAATATGCAGTAATATTCGGCCATCTATCTGGGGCTATGAGAGATAATAGAACGTAGAGGTCTTCACTTTGAAGATTAACTGGAGTAGCAGTGAGTAACATTTTCCATTTTGAATTAAGTAATAGCATTTGAATGCCATCATGAAGACGAGATTTGGGATTTCTTGCATGATGAGCTTCATCCATTATTGTCAGCATTAAATTGAGATTACGATCAATCAATGAATCTAAGATTTCAGCTCTGCGTAAGATGCCATGGCTCACAATTACTACTGCTTCATCACCATCTTCTAGTCTATCTAAAACCATCAGAAATTCTGAGCACGATTTTGGTGTGATTGCATCAATCTCGACTCTGTGATGTAATTCTTGCTTCCATTTCGTTCTTAGTCCGCCGGGACAAACGATTAGTACTCCTCCTCTTTCTCCTCTTGATTGTAATTCTCTGATTGCAATTATTGCGGAAATGGTTTTTCCTAATCCTACTTCATCAGCAACCAAAACACCTCCCCAAGGACCAGCGAGCATCCTAGCAATGGGAAGATGTTGATGTGGTTGATCATCCCATTTTCCAAAATTCATTGATAATGATTGATCAGATGCGGGTAATTTCATTTCCATTTCTGATTGAATCATTCTCCATGTCGATGGCAAATGACTTGAATTTTTGAGGGTCATAGAATATAACCTCCTAGATGAGGGGTTTTTAATCGAACTATACTATGTCTTTTGGAATACCTATCCAAGTATTCTTTACAGTATTCAATACCATATGCGTATGTGAACGCTCTATTCCATCTAGAGAAAGTACAGTTTTTGTAAAATTGTTTAGATCTTCCCTGTCTCTTGCTAAAGCTACAACCATTGAATCGTAATCTCCAGTGACATCGTAAACAGACACAACTCTCGGATCCTCTGCAATCTTTCCTTGAATTTCTAACAATCGCCCTTTTTCTATTCTGATTCCAACAACGACTGTCATCCTCCAACCGATTTTTTCGGGATTTAATCGAATTGAGTAACCTTCGATAATTCCTAATTTTTCCATTCTCTTGATTCGATTGCTCACTGTACCTTGTGATACGCCAACCATTTCTGCAACTGTTCTGTTCGATATGGTAGCATTTGTGAATAGTATGGTCAATATGGCCCGGTCCGTCACATCGAGCATGCCGCATCTCCCTTCGGGAAATCGCAGTCAAGTCCGCCGCTCTTGAAGTTTGCACATTTAAGATTCTTCAGCATCCTTTTTTTTGTCTAAATTCGATTCTGGAAAGACCACATCTAAAATCCATCTTTCGTGTCCATCAACTTCTAATCGAATTGTGCATGGGGTGATTTCCCCCCCTTTTTCGGTTTTTCGAATTTTTATTTTCTTACTTGTTTTTGGCGATATTTCTTGTGGTATCTCATGATTCGAACACCTCCAGAAACCATTTCCTTCAATGGTAATTTCTCTAATGGCTGCATTTTTTGTGGTTATTTCTATGAAATATTCTGTAAATTCGTCACCTTTTTTTGATTTATTCATTATCAGCGGTCTAATTATAGGCATATCTTGTTGCCTTTTTGTTTCTGATTGAATTACTAGAATACTTCCAATAATTCCTGAGAAAACTAGAATCATAGAAATTGCAATATTTTTTCCATTTTCTTCAACTGGTTGAAAAATTATTTCCGAACTTCCTGCTCCATGTATTTCTTTTGAATCCAGAGAAATTAATGATGCCACTGCAATCAAATCTTCATCTCCAATGTTCCAACTTGTCATGGTTTCTTTTTCGATTTGGTGAATCCATTGATTTTCCGCCCCCTTTGTCCGATTAATATTGGAGTCCCATGCATGATAGCATACTACATTTGATTCCGTAGGTCCAATAGGATGTTCTGAAACTGGAACTATCTTTTTCAATAATAACCATTGCAAGACAACTGTTTGTTCTAATTCATTTTCTAGTGTATTTTTTGCTTCTAAGGTCACGCTACCATCATTATTTTGTTTTACATCCATTTCCAAATGAATACTTTCTAGATGGTTCGGTATATTTTCACTTGATTTATTCCAATAAATACCTTGAATAAAAATATCTCCATTTTTAGCATTTAGATCTTCAGCTCGTTCATTTGCAGCGCTAATATGTAAAGAATGATTTGAATCGGTATACCAAATTACTAACTCCATTTCTTCGTTTAATACGCCGGAAAAAACACTCTCCGGAATCACTTCCACAGAGGGAGTATTTTCGTCCACAAAAACTTCTACAATTGGCACAGCACCAGTAATTGGAATCGTAATAATGCAAAGAGAAAGTAATACTCCTAATGCTCTCATTTTTCTTCCTCCATCATATTTCTTAGAATCACATCCTCTTGACGTTTCCACATCGGTGAAATTTTCGCTCCCGCCCAAATTGGAATTCTCCATTCAATCCCATGCTTTTCTAGAATAAGTAAATGTCCACCTGATTCCAAATTTTCAGTATTTTCACTAGGTTCTTTATTTCCAATCAATCTAGTAGCAGTTTCAAAGTTTATTCTACGAATTCTAGAACCAGTATCGCTAATGTGAATTGAATGTAATCCCTCGGAACTTAGTCGAAAATTTCTGAAATCTCTTTTTTCCCACGCCCTAATTCCTAGATGAATTAAATTGAGAGGCGGCCATTGTCCACCTTCATGAGTTCGATCGGGCCTAGATTGAGTTGCTCGATTCCATATTCTTTCAAAGATGATATTATTACTCCATAAAATTCGTTTTCCCTTTGACCAGAGACTAGCCTGATTGACTATTGGGGCATGCATTTCTTTAATTGAAGGTAAATCGTTGAGAATTATAGGACTTGGATTTATTCCCTTACGATTTGGATTGGGTGTAATTATTCGACAATTCTCATTGATTTCAATTGGTACTTTTTGTTTAACTTTGATTTTTGCAACGAAAAATCCCCCATGTCCGGATTCATCTTGATGAATACGAATACAATTTTCAAGCATTTTCTGAATTTCTACATTTTTTGAAACTTCAAATTGTTCATCATTCGTAGGGTTAATTTTGTCATCTAATACTACCCAATTCGTCATTCCATTTCTATAATTAAGACCACTTAATTTTTCAGAATCAATTTTTTCTATTTCTATTCCTTCTTCTTGTTCTAAGATTTTTGAGATTACGGCTTCATTTTCAATAGGATCTAGAGAACAAGTAGAATATACAATTACAGATCCTGGACGAGAGATTTTGATTGCACGAGATAAAAGATCAAGTTGTAATGAGTGTAGTTTTTTTCCTGCAGAAGGCAACCATTTTGTCCACACATCAGGATTTTTTCTAGTTGTAGCAGAACCAGTACATGGTGCATCAACTAATATGGCATCATATCCTTCACCAGGGATTTTGGGAATGTGTCTTCCATCATGTTGAACAATTATGATATTTGGAAGAGAAATTCTTTGTGCATTTGCAACCAAGGTATTTGTTCTCTTTTTTGAGACATCATTTGCAATTACAGCCCCTGAGCCTTGTAGTATTTCTGCGATATGTGTGCTTTTAGAACCAGGAGAAGCACACATATCTAGAACAATGTCATCATTGCTAATATCAAGAAGAAGTGACGGAATCATGGATACAGCTTCTTGTCTAGTAATTCGACCTGTTTCATGTAATGCAATGAACAATTCTCTATGTATTTGGGGGATACTTCCTCTAACCCATGGCATTACCCATCCATTTGGACACCATTCGATTTTTTGTGCACCCATTTCAAGAATCTGTTTTTGGGTCCATGTGAATTCTCGTCGTAGAGGATTAATCCGAATGGTCTCAAATAATCTCGGTAACGCAGCTTCTAACCATTTATCTGGATCGTCTGTCCAATGGGCAACTGCTCTTAGTAGGTGACTATCTTGGGCCTGCTCTCTCCATGGTCGCAGGTCGTCTCCCATATTACTTCGAAAATACTCATCCGATATCGTAATGTTGCATTAAAAGATTCAATGGCCTTGACATTATCGTAGGAACATGGACATGTGGTTTGGGGTTGAACCTCTTCTGAGCCTGTTGGTCCTTTCTCTACCAATATTATGGATTATCGATTGGAGATATTGCATGGTTAATGAAACACCAAATCCACTGCCTAAGTTTCTTTCAATTTACGTTTTAACAATTCTTTCATTGATTGTATTTCAAGGAGTTATAGGACATTTGCATAATCCACAACATTTGCATGCAGTACTATGGGGGATTTCCAATTCAATTTTCAATTCTGTGCTTCATTTTTCTTATGGCCCAGAAGGTCGTCTTATTTTTCTTGCACTTTTTTATTGGATGTATCTCCATGTACGAACAGATAAACCATTTAGACTTCAATTTTCAGTTTATTCAATTCCGTTACTCCCATTAATTGGAGTCGGAACATCAGCACAAGCATTTGCTCCAGTTTCTGATGTCGCTGTTAGTATTTATTCTCCTATACCAACAATCTATCCTCTCATTTTTTCATTATTTTCTGGAATTTTATTAGCTGAATGTATTATCAGAACTGTTCCCTTGATTTTGGCTAAAAAAATTTCAATATTTCATTCTCGTTTTGTAGTTATTCTTTGGATTTTCATAGCAATTATCATATCGATTAAAGATTCTATTTCATCATTATCACCTAGTAATACTGCATTATCTTTGATATTCTTTTCATCAATAATGATTCTTAGCGATATAATTGGCGGAGTTTCTGAAACATTGCCTGAATCACAAGGTGAAACATGGCCATCTTTAGCATTCACCTTCCTATCAATTACTATTGCTTTGTTTGTAATCAATATGTTTTCTTCTGAAGTATCTCTTTACGGAATTGGAATTATTGGAATTTCTACTGTTTTAGGTTCTCAACTACCAACATTAGGTTTCGATAATAGGAACAGATCAGCACATAGATGGAGTATTTTAGGCACCGGAATAGCATCAATTTTGTTGATTAGTTTTGGTAGTTTAGATGATTTTTCAATCAAAATAATCACTGGTACAATTCTCTTCATTCCGATTTCTTGGAATATTGTTGATAGATATTCCCGTTTTAACGAATTAAGAGATTAATAGTACTCTAAAGAGTTATTTTACGACTATCATTAAATATCTAATTCAATACTTTCGACTATCGGTCCTATTGGACTGGGATGGGAAAATTATGCAACAGATAGAGCAACGCAGGTCATCGAGATATAGTAAAGGAGAACAACGGGTAATACGTACTGATACAAATGAGACTGTACGAAAACTTCGAAGTTTGACAGAACGTGCACGCCTCTATGGTCGAGCGGAAGGTTCCTTGGTACCTGTTGAGGCATTAGTAACAATAGAAACTGAGCATTGGGTCTGGCAAACGGTAGATCGCGAGCCCCTTTCAGAATTGACACATCGACTTGTTTTACAGATGAGAGATGGTCGGAGAAGGGAGTTGTTTATGACTCACTCATTAGATGCAGCGGTAGAATCTGCATCTAGGATTGTTGAGTTCCATGATGGTGTAGTTTTAGTTGAGGCTTTAGCTCCTTAATTTCACTTAATGGGATGCGTCACCGTAAAATAGAGACCGCCGGTCGGGAAGGATGGTTAGCATGGCTAAGAAGAAGGATAATAGCGGTATTCAACAGGCCGCTGGATTGATTCGGTATTTCGATGAAGAGTCAGAAGATGCTCTTCAAATTCCTAAAGGGGCAGTGTATTTTGCTTGTTTTGCAATGTCCATAATTATCTATTTGGCAAATCATGGCGTTTGGCAATGGATATGGGAAAAAATATTTGGATAATTATTCAGATTCAGTTAAATCAACAAAAGGAATTTCCTCTTCTGTTATTTTCATCTGTTCTTCTAAATCCGAACGAGTTTTTGGGTTTGCTAGGACTAACTCTGTTTCTGCTCTAGATAAAGCACGAGAAACTGCTGGTGCATTTCGATCGTGAAGTGCTTGTCTTGCTGTTTTGATATTGGCATTCACTTCTACTAAGTGCCTATCTCCTTTTTTGTCCACTTTTCCTAGTAATTTCCTATATTGATCTGCGATTAATTCAATATTTTCTGCAAGTTCAAATTTTCCAGCATTGATTAGTTCAGTCCAATTTGATTTATGATTATTGATTGATAACCCCGTTTTTCTCTTAAACGCAAAAGGAAAGGTCGTATTCCAAGGATCTCTTCCTAAACTAGCTATAATATCAAACGCAATTCTTGCAGCAGCATTTCTACTTCCGATAATTTCTATTCGATTCAGATAGCATCTTGCAAAAAGGCCAAATCCCCAGTACGATTCACTTCTGATTAATATTTTCAAATCATTTGATTGAGCAGAGATTGTCCAACGTTGCTCATCAAAACCTGGAGAATCAATGAAGTCTGGTGGAGGATGTGGCCCTAGTGAACTAAGTACGGATTGTGTAACATCTCCAAGATATACTAAACGCCCACCATCTGGCCACCCATTCGGTCTTAGTAATCCCTGATTATCCATTTTCATTTGAGGAGTTCCTGTACGAACTTGGGCCCAAAGTACAAACTTACCCTCCTCCATGAAGTTCGGTTTAAGTCCCTAGCAATGATTCCTGCGGTAATTAATGGTGATATTGATACGCCGTCAAGGTAGCGAAGGGTTCATGGCGAAGGCTAGTAAGAAGGTCATAGAAGCATTGACAGCGATTCCAGGAGTAGGTGAGGCGACTGCCAAGAAGTTAGCAGCAGCAGGAATGAGTTCGAAATCTGATGTTGTAAAAGCCGGCATCAAAGGCTTGAAGGCAGCAGGAATAACTGCAGGGACGGCAGCAAAGATTGCCAAAGCTGTAGCCTCTTCAAAAGCTAAGGGTGCAACAAAGAAAGCTAAGGCTGTAACTAAGAAAGCGAAGGCTGTAACAAAGAAGGCCACATCCAAGAAAACGACCCCAGCACCGGCTACTAAGTCGAAGGTTAGCACAGAAGAAAGTGGGGTTAGAGGCGATCAGGTTGGTACAAAAATATCTGCTCCGAAAAGTGTTGCAGACATGCTCAAGCGCGTAAACCGTTCAAATTAACCGCTTTGATGAAGTAGTGTCTTGCACTTGTCTCATTTATGCCTAGGCGGAAGTATGGTCGCCTAACTAAACCTCTTGAGATTCCTCCTAAGGATAATTGTTCAAGATGTAGATCGGGAAAACATTGCCCCATTCCTGGACATAAGGGAAATGAGGTTAGAGCAAATAGACAATGGACTGGGCCAGAAGATATAGAGAAGCGCCATAATAAAAAACGTCCAGGTCAAAAGCGTTGATTATTCTTCAATAGCGGCATTTTGTGCCCTATGGTAAATCTCTCTAAGAGTTTGGTCGCTAATGTCGAGATAAATTCGGGTAGTTTGAATATTTGAATGACCGAGTAGCCGTTGAATAGAAACTAAGTCAACTCCTCTCTCAAGTAGTCCAGTTGCAAAATTATGTCTCAATGTATGAGGGGTCAATCTAGATCTTGGAATATTTGCAGAATCGGCAATTGAATCCATCATTTTCTGAATATATCTTGGAGCAATTCGACTAGATCTTGTAGAAAGAAAAACAGCATCACAATCTTCTCCAATAGGTTTTTTTGTTTCTATTTGCATTCTTCTAGAACCAAACCATGCGTTCATTGAATCAACTGTCTTTTGTGTAAAGAGAACTAACCTGTCTTTGTTGCCTTTACCACCATAAATTCTTGCTGATTTATCTGATAAATCTAAATTATTCATGTCAAGAGCACACACTTCAGAGACTCGCATTCCAGTATCTAATAGAAGAGTGATAATAGGGTCAGCAAGAGGATTTTGCGAATTAGACGCAGAGTTTCTAACGCGTTCTATTTCATCTCGTGTTAATGTTCTTGGCAATGGTCTTGTTCCACCCGGACGTTGAACCCAATCAGGTATTCGATGTCCTAAATATTTGAACAGATGCCCAATAGCTGCAATTCTTGCATTGATTGTTGCAGGCCTTAAATTTGAGATTGATTGCACAAACAAATCCAATCTTCCATTATTTGGGTCACATCGATCGTGCATTTCGGAAATGGCCATTTCTTCAATTTCAACTTCTTCTTCGTTAGGCAATAGAATCATTGCAAATCTTTTCGCGGATGAAAGATAAGATCTAATTGTATGTTCACTTTTCTTTTCGGCTCGTAATTGTGTTTCCCATAATGAAATCCAAGGTAGATGCTGAATTCTAACGAGTCTAGATGGAAGGATTTGTCCCGTTCCTGTGAAATTTTGGTCAAAAGGTGTTGCTAAACGTCCGTGAGGGCCATTTGGTGACCATCCGCTCCGCTGTCGCTCGTTGTCCATGGGTCCCATCCCATCCCCGAAGGGCGATGTCGGATGGGGGTGCTGTGTTTGAACCCTTCCTGACGATTCAAAGTAGTAGATGGAGTTTCTGAGTTTAACTCAATACTGCCGATGAATCGTCATTTCCTTCTATATGCGATCTGATTGAATCTAGAGGCCCATACAAAACAATTTGATCATTTGGTTGTAAGATTAATTCTGGTTCTGGTGTCCAGATATTCTCTTTACCTCGAATAATTGTTACAACATTTGCTTTGGGAGGAACTACTTCAGAAACAGACCTTCCAATGAATTGTGGCCATGTATTGAGGACCACAGTTACTGTACCAAAACCAGTTCTTCGTCTAACAATTTCATCTAAGTTTACAGATTGAATTTTATGTCGTTTAGAAATCATTTCAATAATATGTCCTGCAACGTTTACTCCTGAAGCCTTTTCGATACCCTCTAATCCTGGACTTGAATTAACTTCTAGAAGAATTGGGCCCATTCTTCCTTCTAACAAATCAACTCCTCCGACATCAATTCCTAAGTGATTTGCTGCATCTATTGCAACTTTAGCATATTCGTCTGGAAGATCGATTTGTTCAACTCTTCCCCCTAAGTGATAGTTTGATCTGAATTCACGTCCGTTTGAAACTCTCCTCATTGCCGCAACAACTTTACCGCCTACTACAATAACTCTGATGTCTTTTCCATGACTTTCTTTGATATATTCTTGAACAAGTACGGTTTTTCTTTCTGCAATTAGTCTGTATACCATTTCTTTTGCTTGACGAATTGACCGAACTAAGAACACCCCGTCTCCTTGGGTTCCTTGGCTAGTTTTGACGATACAAGGAACTCCTCCGACACGCGAAATTGCTCTTTCAACATCTTTCCATGAAGTTACGAGAGCAGTTTTCGGAACAGGAACTCCTTTTTGAGAAAGGATTTGACTCGCAGTTAATTTATCTCGGCTTCTTAGAATTGCGTCTGCACTATTTGCCACATAGATTCCCATTCGTTCAAATTGACGTACAACACGTACTCCTTCAATTGTTACAGAATATCCGATTCGAGGGATTACAGCATCTACATCTAACGGCCAACCTTGGTGAATAACCTGACCATTCCGATCATCGAGAACTAAACTAGTCTCTAAGGGGTCTACAATTTCTACAAGCATGCCTGTAGCATCTGCTTCGTCTACTAGACGTCTAGTGCTATACAGCTGTGGGCCTCTGGATAGGATACACAGTCTAGGCGCCCTCATTAAGCCGCGACCAACTCGGTTCTGTTTTCAATCCATCCCTGTTTTTTGGGTTTTATTGAATACTAAAGGATGCTTCCGAGCAGATATGCAGCCCCCAAATGCTGCCCCATCAGTTCCTGCAGGGCCTACGTCCGCTCCTACATCTTTTGACCCAATTGCCGAGATGGAAGATAAGCGAAATAGAAAGGAAAAACGCGAACGTCAACTTGAGAATTTGAAATCAAGCCGTTCTTCTAAACGAATGAATGTGTACCTTACACTTGGAATTCTAACATTATTGTTTGGATTTTCATTTTTTCCTGTTTCTCAAGGAGACATATCTTCAAATCCTCATGAAACATTATCTGCAGAGGAGGTCACTGCTTGGATGGATCCGATGAGCCCTCAACACTGGACTCAAGAACAAATTGATGAGCGCGCTGAGTCAAAAATTTGGGATGGTAGTGATTTTAATGCTGGCTCTTTTGAGCAAGATTTGAATTTAGGAATCTGGCAACCATTTGAACTTGGCCCATTGAATGATGTTCAAGTAAAAATAACACTCAAAGGCTACAGATTCGATGGAAGAAACACCTCGTTTAATGTGGGTTTATTTTATGCTCCTAACGGATGCGATTCTTTGCCAACAACTGAGATTGTTTGGAACAGAGATTCTCCTTCACGAACTACAGTAATGGATACTCCTGAATCTCCAGCACTTCCAGCAGGAGGTACCCATGAAGTCACATTAACCGTCAAACCTGGACGCTATTGCTTAATTTTCCAGTATTTAGATTCGCAAGATTATTCACATCCTTCTTGGTCAAGCACACAACAATTTTGGAAGGCAACAGTAGATTCTGAAGTAGATATGTTTTGGCCTAGAGCATTTCTTCTTCCATTGTGTGTTTTGATTTTGCCGTTGTTTATTGCATCAGTAATGGGTGCGCAAAAAGCGGGTAAAGCATTCAAAGAAGTAAGATATCCAGAATCATCTACTAAGAGTACTGAAGAGCAAGTAATGGATGCTGCTGAAGCTGAAAGAGCAATGGGAATGGACTTGTCAACAGGTTCTGAAGGAGTTGATGAAGTCGAGGAAACTTCTGATGAAGAACCAACAGAAGAAGCAGAATTAGAATCAGAAAACGTAGAGAGTCAATCACAGCCTGAATCTACTGAATCAACTTCTGATTCTGGTTCTGGTGCCTCTCAGTATACTGATGAGCAACTTTTAGCTGCAGGTTGGACAGCAGAGCAAATAGCTCAGATGCGCGGTAATTCCTAATATTGTAAAAAATCGCATTCTTTTGCACCTATAGTGCAACGGTTTGATAGCGACGCGTGATGACATCAGCATGCAAGGAGGTGCAGTACATGGATCGTCAAGAACTTGAATCGATGACTGTTGTTGAGTTAAAAAAACTCCTTGAAGAAAGCAGTCTATCGAAATCAGGAAGAAAATCTGAATTAATTGATAGATTGTTAGAATCGTCTTTAACTCTTAATGATGATGATGATTTTCTTATTCTTGAAGAAGAAGATATTGAGGAAAAAGTGGAGATTGAAGTTGATTCTGCATCTTCACCCTCCAAAGAAGAAGAAATTGAAGTAATGGAAGCGACAATACTTGATGCTGTATTAGTTGAAGAAGAGTTACCATCAGAAAAACCGACCCTCAAATTGCGCGAAGAACCTCCCAAGAAAAGCGAGCCGATGATTGAAATCAAAATTCATGCTGGAAAACCCCGCAAGGCGGTAGTTCTTGGAATTATATTACTTGGAGCCATTGTAGCTGGGGGAGGATATTGGTGGACATGGGTTCAAGATCAACAATCCTTCACATCTGAACCATCTCGATATGGTGATTCGATGACATTTACTATGACAGATGGCCAGATTTCTGCTACAGGAGATGAGATGGTAGAATTATTGAGAGAAAATACAGGTGATGCTCTAGAAAAGGCATGTGGTGATTTGGAAGTTGCAATGAGCGGTACGGGGGCAATGTCTTTCAGAAATGCTCCATCTTCTGAAATTTCGAATCCAAATGATCACACATATTCTGGTTCTGCTGAATCTATTGATGGGTATGGAAGGGTTCATTTGACTGCAGAAAGGAGTATTTCGTATGATCTAAATGTGGATTTAAGTGGACGAACATGGACTACAGATGGTAGCAAATGTAGCAATAGTTTGCAATGGGAAATGAATAGTAATTCAGTTGCAATTTCCTCTGTTTCTTGGGAAGAATTGACTGAGGAAACAACGATTAAATCAGTTTCATCATTGAATTTTCGTACTCCAGATAATGATCAGACGCGAGTAGATGCAGTATCATTTGGAGGTACCGGAGTATCCGCAATTGATGGAATTTTACCATTTTTATTACAGCCAGCCATTCCAATGGATTTGTACGACTCTTTAGGTACTACCTTGATTGAGCCGGGGACCTCGGGAGAGGTGAATGGTTGGAATTATGTAATCAAGGAATCTCAAAGAGTGGATGGCCAATTAGTCATTCCAATTGATTTGGAACAACCATCGATTAACTCTTGTCTAGGACATGCTAGAATGTCTTTACAAATTGTTGAGGGTAATCCTTGGCCTGTTGAACAACATGTTGATATTTTAATCAATAAA
>PAOZ01000029.1 GCA_002708695.1 Methanobacteriota archaeon
CATAGAATCATCTTCACTTCGTGTTTCGTTTAAATCAAGTAGAGATGCAACATCATCATCCCATTTTTCATCTTCAATAATCCCTCCAAATTGTTCAACTGACCCAGTTTCAATTTCTTTGGTAGCACCTCTGCGTGTATATTTCTCTTCAACAGTTTCTGACTTACTTCCTATCTTTCGTCCTACAATTGAAAGTAAACCAATGACTAATAACATCGCTAATGCGATCCCCGCACCTATTGGAGCAAACGAAATCAATTGACCTGCTAAATCAATTTCTTCTTCCTGATTTTCTTCTTGGATTGGAGAAGGATTTTTGACAACTAATGATTGACACACAGAATCATTCTCATTTCTATCACAATAATCTTCAACAGTTTGAATATTAAATTCTCTATCGTCATAATCGGTATTTGATCCCAAACAATCTCTATCTTCATCTAACCATTCTGTCGAATTCCCTACCAAAGACCCAGGGCAATTGTCTGCATCCCAATATGCCTCAGACTCGTCTGCGTATCCATCATCATCCGTATCTGGGCAACCATAACTAGAAACTGTCTGGACTTTATCTTCTACAGGATTATACAGTAAATAACGAGTGCTTGTTCCAGCTTCATTAGCACATCCATCGCCCCTAAATCCTTGCTGTGCATCGCCATATCCGTCTCCATCAGTATCTGCCCACTGAGTTGCTTCTGAGGGAAATGCATCTCCTTCATCTGACCAACCATCTCCATCCAAATCTGGACAACCTAATCTATCTTCAGTTGAAGAACCACTGACATCAGGACAAGCATCTGGATTTGTACCTTCTAAATTGTCTCCAAAACCATCTCCATCAGTATCTGCCCATTGAGTAGAGTCATCGGGAAAACTATCGCCATCCTGACCATATGTTGAATCACCAAATCCATCTCCATCAGTATCCTTGTATTGATCTGGATTAGAAGGGAACAAATCTGGATTATTACCTTCTGCATTATCTCCATATCCATCTTGATCAACATCTTCCCATTGGGTAGAATCATCGGGGAAACTATCTGATTGATTTCCAGTTGATGAATCTCCATAACCATCACCATCTCTATCTGAAGTCTGAGAGGAATCTTGAGGGAATGCATCAAGTGAATCAACAACATTATCTCCATCACTATCAATATCAAACAATAAAACATCAGTAGAACTTGCAAATGACATTAGTACAACCAACGAGGTCCCGTCTCCATCTAATAATCCAACAATCTCTCCATTTCCTTGTGATAAAGCTTGAATTTGATTACCAGTTGAACGATTAATCAGATGGAATAGTCCATTAGAACCTGCTAAAGAGATAGTTTCAACTCCAGAATCATAGATTCCGATTAGCTCTGTAGGAGGACTAGGCGTGTATGAGTTTAACAAAGACCAATTTGTTGATTCATACAACAAATATTGGCCGTCTTTTGTTACAGTGTGTAATTTACCATTCGTATCACCCATTAACGAAGTTACCTCTGCATTAGGATCAGATAACACCCCACTAAGGGAACCATCATTAGCATGAACTCTAACAGTTCTATCCTTTCCACCAGTTACTACATTTCCTTGAGGGGTTACTTCAACTGATGAAATTCCTATACTATGGCTTGTAGTTTCTGCACCGGTAGCAACTCCATCGCTATACTCAATCGCTTTTTTGGACGTTCTATCCGAAACCCAAAGGTCACCCGCTGGATCAAAATCCAATGAATCTACAGGACCCCTACTAATCGAGTAAATTATGGCCTCAAATACGGTTGAATAAATTACTGCTCCTCCTTGATGCCCAACTGCAATCAAACCGTCTGCGGAACTATATGCCATGGAAAGTGCTGTAACATTCAGAATACCTGTCCAAAGAATTTGACCTGCTTGATTACCTGATACTTTTATTGCGGTAATGTTTCCCGTTTCATTAACAATTGCTACATCTCCATTTCCAAGGTCAGCCCAACCAATAGAAGAGCCAGAAAGTGTCTCTACATCTTCAGCAAATCCTAAGTCACCTGCTCCTGCACTTATCGAAGGAATTGATAGTGAAATTAACAAAATCGCGACAGTGAAAATGCACTTGGACCAATGACCCATGTATATATCGAAGGCATCCCCCGCCTATGAATCCGGCGGACTAATGGATAATCTACTCTTCTTCTGAGGAAACTGGTTTCATTACCTTTACAGGTCGAATTGATGTAGTCTTTTCATCTTCTTTATCTTGAGATGGTTGAAGTGTTTTTATCGGTTTAATTGAAGAGGTTTTACCTTCCGAAACAGGAGTAAGTAATCTTCTATCAGAAGATGGAATTAACTCCACTAAATCACTTTGATTATCTTCTGGCTCATTTAATTCAGATTCAGGTTGAATTGTCTTACGGACAGGAGGGCCTTTCACTTGAACTGAAGATGCTGGTTGTCGTACCATTCGACCACCACCCGGTGGGCCCTTGACCGGTGGAGGTTTGACAGAAGGGCCTCCTTCTCTAATCATCTTACCACCACCAGGTGGACCGGAAGTTGTTTCTTCGGATTCTTCTTCTGAAATTTCCTCAGGAGTTGCCTCTAATTCTAATTCTTTTTCCGCAGGTTGAATTGGTTTAACTTCGGCTTTTGTTCCCAAAAATCCAGGTGACCCTGCTTGTGGGGCACCCAATGCAGTGGTGCTTCCACCAATCGGTGCACGTGCAGGAGCTAAAGGAGTTGATTGACCCAAAGGTCGAGCACCAAGAGGTGTTGGACCCCCGTCCTTTTGAGCTGCTGCAGCGCCAAGAGCAGTCATTGGACGTGATTGTCCAATCGGTGAACGAACTGGTGCTGCTAAGCCACCTCCCAATGGCATTGGTTGTCCAGGAACATTCAATCCTGTCATTGCCGCTGCACCAAGTCCAGCAGATGAACTTCCCAATGTTTGGGGTTGGTTTTGTTCTCCTAATCCCCCTAATGTTCCCGCAGCACCCGCAGGAGTAGACGAGCGAGCAGAGCCTAAAGCACCCATCCATGCTTCTCGCTTGGCAAGGAGCGCGTCTTGTTCCGAAGCTTCTTCTTTTGCCTCTAATTGAGCCACTAATGCTTCTCTTTCAAGATCTTCATCAGAAATCAAATCTTTTTCTATATCCTTTCTTAATCTATCTTCAGCTAATTGCTTGAATTCATCTGAGCGAGCCTCAAGTGTGGCTAATCGCTCCTTAATTTCTTGACGTTTTACTGCTAATGCTGCTTCTATTTCAGCACGCATCTCCGCTTCTCTTCGTCTTACTTCGATAAGAGCCTTATTTCGCATTATTTCTTCACGCTTGGACATTTGTCGTTCCAATTGTTCAACTACTTCGCGCTCTTTTCGTTCCCTAAATTCGCCTAAGCGTTGTTCCATTTCTACTTCCAAATCTAAAGCAGTCTCTTGACGAACTAAATCCAATGATGTTTCTAATGAAATCCTTTCATTTCTCAAACGAGCATCTATTTCAGCCATTATCTGGCGTTTAGTCGCTTCTTCTCTTGTAGAATATTCAGCTTCAATTTGCTCAACCCAATTGGTTCTACGAGCCTCATGATCTGCTTCCATCTCATTACGAAGTTCATTTTCTCTATCATGTCTAAAGCGAGCAAGTTGACTTCCAATCTCAGCTTCTCTTTGAAGACGATATGTTTCGAATTGATGTTCAATTCGTCTATCTAATTCGCCTTCAATTTGCCTAGTCAAACCTGCTTCTATATCATCCACGGTTTGTTGGAAACTAATATCAAAACGATCGCGTAATCTTTGTTTTCTTTCTGATAATCTGCCAGAATATTCTGTTTCAAGAGTCTTGAGAACACTAGTTCGAAGTTCCTCTCTCTTACGTGCAACTGCTAATTCTAAATCTTCCTGCATCCGATTTTCTAGTCTATGGGTTTCTGCAACTAGACGTTGCTCTAATTCAGATTGAATGTCTTTTGCAACATCTTCTTCCATTCTTAGTGCTCTTCTTTCGTATTCTGCTCTAAGTCTAGTTTCACGATCTTTTAATCTCTGCTGAAGTTGTTGTTCAAGACGATTGCGTAAAGCAACTCTAATCTGAATCTCTCTTTCAGACAATCTTTCATCCAATCCCTCTTGGATTCGTTGTTTTTGGAGTGCTTCCTCATCGCCTAATTGCTGTTCCATTTCTTGTCGAAGTTCTGATTCTAAATCTCTAACTTGACGTTGGAATGCTTGCTCTGCTTCAATTTCCATTCTTTCGGACAAAAATGCTTGACGACGATTGAATTCTTCATCCATATCTTGGCGAAGTCTGTCTCTTATTTCTTGTTGGGAAACCTTGATTCTACGTTCTTTTTCTAGAGATAACATCTCTTTGAGTTGGGATTCTTCTCTTTCTAAACGAAGAAGCAATTCTTTCTTGAGAACAGATTCTTCTTTCTCGAGAACTTGTTGCTCTATTCGAGATAATTCTTCTTCTAAATCAGTACGTAATGATTTTTCTAAATTTCTATATTCTTCATCATGAATAATCTCATTTGCTTTGCGCATAGCACTTCGCATATTTGCCAATCTCTCAGATTGTTCAGCAAGACGTAATCTTCTTTCACGATCTATTCTTGAACGTAAATCTGATTCATTATCCAATGATTCAATGGCTCTTTCTGTACCTTCATAAGAACCGGCAGTCGTTCCAATAACACTGCCTCTCAAATCAGCCAAAGATGGCTTAGCAGCCCTTTGACTTTCAAAGGTCTCCGACACTTCATCTGTAGCCATGGGTACCCATCCCCGTCCTGCAACGGCACTCTAATGGTAATTAATATCCACAGTTCCTAACATTCTCTAGAAGGCGTTTCTTAAGATAAATCAATAAATCCAATCAAAAATTTACTTTGAATCCTTCCATACATGCAGGACACCTTAACTTCCTCTCACCTGGACGCTGAGGAATTCGTAAACCCCTGTCACAAGCTGGACAATTAATTTCAACCTTGATGACTTTCTTTGAAAGAGTAAATTCATGCTTACAATTTGAACATCGAATATCTGCAGGTCTTGAATCAACTCCTGCAACCAAAACATGCCTACATGAGGGACATGTAACCTTTTCATTTTGCCATGCTTCCTTAGTAGGAGCATGTTCAACTTTGACTTGGGCAGAACAAACAACACATTCCAAGACACCCAAATCAGAGGGGAGAAGCGACTCACAATTAGGACAATGGGCAGGAGGAGGGGATACTCGGCTCTCTACCTCGTAAGGTACTGGTGCCTCCTCGCTCATGCTCTGTCCTCCTTATTGTCTCGATATAGCCATATTTCAAAGGGTCGCTTGAGTATCTTTATTCCTGCCTAAAAGAAGATTTATCGAAACAATGGCTTCTTTGAATACTTCAGAAAAGATTTCACCTACTGATGAAACTCTCTCCATTCCAGTTCCTGCGACCCACATTCCGTTAAGAATTACGATTAATGCGCTGGCTTCATGAAGCAAAACACCTACAGCGATTGAGAGTTCTATCCCCATTAATACACAAACAATCAATGTAATTGTCAATAACACACTCAAAACAATATTTACCTGAACAATACGACGGGCTGAACGAGCTAATTTTGTTAATTCAATTACTGCACGAGGATCTTCACCTGGTATCAAAACATCAGCCGCATCAAGATTAACTTGATCTCCAGAACCAACAGCAATTCCAACATCCGCAACAGCAAGAGCACCTGAATCATTGAATCCATCTCCCGCCATTAATGTCCTTCTAGAAATTGAGCGTTTCTCGACATAGGAGGCCTTGTCTTCTGGAGATACATTTCCAGTACATTGATTGGCACGAATACCAAGACTCTCACCAAAAGATTCGACTGCTTTCTGTTCATCTCCAGATAAAATCTGGACTTCAATCCCAGACTCACGAAGAGATGTAACTAATTCCATAGCACCATCTCGTGCATCATCATGAACAAAACGAAATAGCGCAATCGCAATTCCATCTTCTGATAACAAAGATACTCCATGACCTGATTCTCTAGCACCAGTTAATTCGGTAGATAAATCGGTTGGGATTGTAATTCCTGACTTTTCTAACCAATCTGCTCTTCCAATTCGGACTTCTTTACCCCTTAGTTTCCCAGTCACACCAGCATCACCGTCTAGAATTGATGATACGTTCATTGGGGTTTGTCCATCTTCAAGGGCGTCGATTATCACATTTGCATAAGGATGATTGGATCTCATCTCAAGGCCTGCTGCTAATCTTGAAATTCTCACTCTATCTCCTCCACTAACTATTGAAACGCTATGAAGACGGGGTTTTCCTGAAGTAAGTGTTCCTGTTTTATCTAGAAATGCCAGATTTACTCTAGCGGCTTTCTCTAATACGTCTCCTCCCCTCGCAATAATTCCCTTTGAAGATGCATGTGTCAAAGCAACAGCATGTGGAATTGGCGATGCAAGTAGTAAAGCACATGGACAAGAAACAACCCACAACAAAAGTGTCATTAGAAGTGCTTGTTCAGATTGACCATAAGATAACAATCCAATTACTGGTGAGAAAATGAAAACAATTGGAACCCACCATTCAGTAAACGTTGCAATGGTTGAATGAACTTTGGGTGGACGTTCCTTGAAAGTATGAACCATATCAATCAGTCCTGCTAACCGTGTTTCGTCTTCAATAACTATTGTTTCAACAATTACTGGACCTCTAGTTAAGGTTAAACCTGCTTCAATAATAGTGCCTGCAGAAACCTCTACGGGAAGAGATTCTCCAGTTAAGGGGGCTCTATCTAAATGACCTGTCCCTTCAGTAATCCTTCCATCTATTGGTACTACTTCACCACTACGAATTTCTACTTTATCTCCTATCTGAATGGTGGCAACTGGAACCATATGTGAAGATTCTGCAGGTACATGATGAGTAGATGGGGATTGAATCATGTTTAATGGGTTAATGGAAGAAATTGTATCACCAAATTTTAATTTCTTTTCAACTACTAATCGGGCTTCTTGCGGTAAACGATCTAAGCCACCTTGCATTGCTTTTCTAGCCTTTACAATTGCGTGTTCTTCAAGATGAGAAGCAAAGGCTACTAATCCCACAACCATTAGTGCTTCAGAATATTCTTGAAGAACCATTGCCCCAATTACAGCTGCAGTAGTAAGGATTTGAAATGCAAAAACTCCATTCCTTAAACTGTTTATTGCTTCAATTAACATTGGCCATCCAATCAATAATACTGAAACAAATGCAATAATTTGAGATGCAAATAACTGTTCTTGTGATTCTAATAACAAAATAGATGCCAAAATTGGAAGTGTTGCAAGTGCTCCCAAAAGCCGCCATTGGTCAGGACGTAAATTACCTCCTTCACTAATGGATAAAACGGGTTCAATTCCAATTATTTCAAAAAGGCCTTGTCGTAAATCGTCACTCATTTCAGAATGCAATTTCGAAACACGCTTAATCTGAATTTGTCCATCAATCATCTGAACATCCAAAATTCCTGGAACATTCTGAATTTCTTTTCTTAGCATTCGTCTATCAATCGTTCGGTTTTCTTCTACCATTTTTGGAGTGATACCTTGGATTATCTCCCATGGGCGATCAGGGGAAAATCCAATACTATCTAGAATTCTGGAAATTCTTGAAACAGTGGTCAATGACAAATCAATACTTACAGAAATTGTACCTTCCATAACTGAAACATCACAAGATTCTACACCATCTATCCTGGATATCGCTTGATTTGCCTTCGTAGCACAATCCGGACAATCCATTCCAAAGATTTCCCACTTGTAAGTTTGAATATCTGCTGCAACCAGGACCATTTGATCTTGATTGGCTTTTGTTTCAGCTACGGCTAAACGTCGTGTGTGCTTTTCCGATCTAGATTCACGAATAGAATGAGCTTTAGAAGATGCTGAATTCGCAGTTGATTTTATGCTCTTGATTATTCTATTGAAAATTACACCTACTGAGCCAAACATCGTAGACAATACAGATGATGTCCTACTGTTAGAATCCATAGGAGATATCTCTGCATCCAATACTGTCTCAGAAGAAGGAATTGGAGGGCTTTCAGATGGTTTTGAAGTGGATTCTTCGAGATCTTCGACAAGTAAAATGTCGTTATCTGATTCATCCATGTCATCTCCAAGGAATGGTCACCCTTGAACATCTCTACGCGGTTGGTTCAAAGGAAACCACAGTCAAGAAGTGCCATGGGGAGGCCTGAGGAGACGGGACTTAGTGGCGGAAAACGCCCAAAAATGCTAATCTGTGACATAGATGGTACTCTTACTGATGAAAATTATACACTGCATCCTGAAATCCCTATTGCTTTTCGAAAAATGGAACAAAGTGGAGTACCAGTTGCTCTAGCTACTGGTAATGTTAGACCAGTAGCATGGACACTGGCACGACATCTAGGAATTACGGGCCCAATCATTTGTGAAAACGGAGGAGTTGTTTGGGATTGGACTAGAGACGAAGAAGTATTCAGATTAGTTCATGGTGAAAGAGCGAAAAAAGCGTGTGAATGGTTAGCCAATCAAATTGACGGATTAGATTCTGCAGGAATTTTATCAAATGCATGGAGAGAATCTGAATGGTGCCTATATACACAAGAAGATTATGAAAATATTGTAAAATTACTATCTGATTCTGAATGGAAAGATTTGGAAGTTGTTCGAACCGGTTTTGCGATTCATATCAATGAGCCGGGATTAAACAAAGGGAACGGAATCAAATTTGCTTTAGAAAAATTAGGAATTGATCCTGAAGATTGTATTGGAGTGGGAGATTCTCCAAATGATTTGCCAATGTTTGAAACAGTCGGTTGGTCTGTAGCAGTCGGATCTGCTTTTCCTGAAGTGAAAAAGGCTGCAAGTGCAGTTGCGCATGAAAGTCTAGTAGGTGGACATGCGGTAGTTGCACTCATTGATGAAATCCTTGAACTACCGGAGTGAAATAATGAGAACAGATCATCTGCCTTTTCCTATGCCGAATCGTTCTCATTCATTGATTCAAGAATGGAGAAATCTATCATTTTTGCATTGGGAAGTAGACCCTGATTTACTATCAAAACACATTCCTGAAGGGTTGGAGATTGATACCTACGAAGGAAAAGCGTATGTTGGATCAATTCCGTTCATTATGAAGAATGTCCGACCAAGATTCACCTTTCCAGTTCCTGGTATCTCGACATTTCCTGAATTTAATGTTCGAACATATGTAACAAAAAATGGGAAAGGAGGAGTTCTCTTTCTAACTCTTGAAGCACAAAGTCGAATCACATGCGCTTATGCACCAAGAGCATACGGATTACCATATCAATATTCTAAGGGGAAAATGAAAGTGCAAGGAAATACGCACAGATGGGAAACAAAAAGAACCGATGGAACGCATGGATTTTCTGGATTTTGTAGTCCTACTGGACCAGAACAAACAGCTGATTCAGGCTCATTAGAAGAATTTCTTTTTGAACGATATTCGTTGTATATGGAACACAAAGGGAATCTATGTATTGCACACACGCAACATAATCCTTGGGTTTTCCAAGATGCGGAAGCAACAGTATTGGAAAATAATTTGACAGAATCTTTCAATCTAGGAATTGATGATTTACTAAAACCAGATCTTATCCATATATCGAAAGGAGTATTTGTTCATGCTTGGAGCAATGAGGTGATTCCAAGATGAAATTAGGAACCGAAAGAGACGTACTACTTCTCGATGGAGATTGTGGACTTTGTCATCGATTAGCTATTTTCATCGATAAAAGAAAACATTCCGATGCAGATATCGCATTTAGACCAATAGAATCTGAAGAAGGACAAGATTTGATTTCTTCATTTTCAGAAAAACAGCAACGAGCAGATACAGTCTATATTATACGAAATGGAAAGACATACATTCGTTCTGGGGCAGGAATTCGAGTTCTACTCTACATGAAATGGTATTGGAGAATGTGGTATCCCTTGGTTTGGTTGGTTCCATTACCAATTCGTGATATAGTATACATGATAATTGCAAAAAACAGGCATCGAATCTTTGAACGACCAAATGTTTGCTCATTTAGAATTGACTAGTTCAACAATAGTTAAAATTCAAAGGAGATAAGGGGTCTTCCCTATCTTTACAACTTTCGAACCAAGTTTTCACTGAAGTGCTAGAATTTTTGAGAACCTTCGTTTGGAAATCAATTGCTCCACAATCCTCATTGGTCCTTTTTTCTATATCAGTAAGATAACAACTCAACATTATACCAAGAACATCTCGATTAAATGAAGGTATATTTTTCATTTGTTTCAAATAATTTATGAAATATTTAGTTTCTTTAGAATTCTGTAACGAATATCTAAAACACCAATAGGCTATTCGATGTGCTGGATGACCGTTAGATTTACTCAAAAATTTCTTTGCAAGGCTAAAAATGCGTTCTGCTGAAGTGGAGGTTAAAACCAAGAATTTCATGCACGGTGCAATTGTGTATGCCTTTTCTGTAATACTTCTCGAGTCTTCTACTATTTTGAATAAATTTTTAAAATTAATTAAATCCCGATTTGAAGAATCCATTAATTGAAATTCTACTTCAAGATTAAACCGACGTTCTTTTGCTTCTGTTTTACCCGTGATATACCATTGTGTTTTCCTTAATTTTTCTTCTATGGAACTTCCTGTTTCAATATCTCCATCAAATCCTCGTAAGCCCAAACCTAAAGCAATTTGGCCCATTATTTTACAAGTAGAGTTATCCCATTTTTTTTCATCTTCAAATTCTTTAGTAAGATACTTATTTTCTTCTAAATATGAAAAATCAAACATATTATTTTGACGACCATATGTGTGGTTATCTTTGTCTATTATTCGATGACTTGGAGGAGAATAGCCTACAATAATTTCATGAATTTTGTGTAGACATTTGTTGGCGAGTTCTATATTCACTAAATGATTTGAAGATCCATATATTGCCATCCAAAATTCAAATTCAATACGAGGATTTGCAAGACGACTAGATATTTCATCACAATTTTCTCCTATTTTACGAATAAGGAAATTCACATTTTGGACCGTGTCCCAATCATCATTCCAATTAGCAGATACTCCAATATTTAGAAAATCGTACCAATCTTCGGAAGTTAATTTTTCAAATGCATCATCAATAGCATTGGAAAAAAATGGAATAATGCAATTTTTCAATGCCTCGTTTGAAAGTTTTGTAATTCCCTTCAACATCTCTATTGGTTCTCGAAGTAACAATGTCCCAACATGATCTAGATTTTCTCCATCGTATTGAACGTGTTTGGTCTGATCCTTAATAATTATCAAATTATCTTGATATTCTTCATCAACAGATTTACGTTTCGCATGTGGCCTAAATGCATGACAATGAGCATCAGGATAGCCAAGCCAAGGATGTTCGTCTTTAGCCAATACCCATGTTTCATTGAATTTCATATGCTTCCAATGTTTGCGATTACTTTTTCTCATATTTTGCACCAAATCTTGACACCACATATCTAAAACACCTATTCCACTTTCCAGATCACCTACATTTTCCACAAAAATATCAATTTTATCGTTTGAATTAACCTCAGAAGAAATGTCTTCTAAGACAAATCTAAGCGTTTGTTCCCAATATCTCAAATGTCTATCATTACCTAATGATGGACCTCTGGCAACAAAATCTTCCTTTGAACCTTCAAAATAATATTTTTTAACAAAATCATTTGATGCTAAATTTCTTTGACCTAATATAAGATCGTATAAATTACCTGTAGAATGAAAATCAAGATGAAGATTAGGTAAACGGTTGGGGCACAATCTGAAAGGAGGAACAACTATCCAAGACATTCCGTCGTCTGTTTTCTCTTCTTGATTTTTGGGCATACGAACTGAACCGGTCTCATCTCCTAAAATTGTCCATCTTTTCAGAGATTGCTCATTCAAATGTTCAAATGCTGCAATACATATTGCATCTAAAATCGATTGAGGAACTATCAGTTCAGAAGTATTGAGATTTGCACGATGTGAATTACAGATACAGGTATAATGTTTAGTTTGGTTACTACATTGTTTCCCACTAGATGTTTTTTTGATACAATTTTGACTTTGACTAGAAATAATCCAAATTCTGGTTGCAATATGTTTGATATATCGAAGTTCTTTCCTTTTAGATCGTTTAAATGATGTTAATTCGTCAACCCTTGATGGTGAGAATTTTTCTTCTAATTGTTTTCTAATTTTTTCACATTGTTCTTCGTTTTTTTGTGTCTTTGGGGATTGTTTGTATCCATCGATTTCATCATTTTTGAAGAGAATTACTACCAATGGTTTTCGTTCTAAATCCAAAAAAATCTTTTCTGAAGCACTTTCATTTTCCATTACTTCATTTAATTCTTTGAATGGGTAATAATAAGCAGCATTTTCAGAAGATTGGTTTATTTTTGCTTGACGTCTTTCTATTACGGAAAGAAGGCTGAGCTTCGAGTTGTTTTTCCGGTTGTTTTTCCGGTTGTTTTTCCGGTTGTTTTTCCGGTTGTTTTTCCGGTTGTTTTCTTGGCTTTTAGATGCTGCACTATCCCAAATCTTCCATTTTGATTGATCTTTTCCAGGATTGAATTTTTCAATGAATTCGACCTTAGTCATCTTTTGATCTTCAATAATTCGAGTTTCATGATTAACATTTTTACTATGGTGAATATTGATGTTTTTTGCTTCTTCCGATATCGTATCTTGATTATTTTTTGACGATGGAGGTTGAATACATTTTTCACATCGTCCTTCGCCTTTACCGGCATTTTTGTACTGACGAGCTGACCAATTAGAGTACCCTAGTTCTTCTTTACATTCGAAACATTTTCGAGAAAAGAATTTGTTCTTCAATTTTATTGCTAAATCTAAATCCATTTCTCCATTCCACTTTACATATTGAACCTTATTCTCATCAATAATAGGAGCATAAGTCAATATCATTCCTTCACGAAGTTCAGATGGTGGATTCACGTTAACGAAAAAATCTAATTTTACCATCATGATTTTCTGCGTTTCAAAATCATATATACGTCCATTCTTTGCAGGATTTCCATGAAAACTTGTCCAACATATTATTCCATTTCCAGAATCTGCTTTCATCTAATCACAACCATCATTTGACCAGTCTGCTTTTGCTGAAAATTAAGATAGATATAATATATTTCAAAGAAATTAGAAAAAATCAATCTCAATCAATACACGTTTAAGGACACCTTTGGGGTCGATATTTGTAGTATTAATTTCAATTGGATTGAATGCTCGAAGACCTTCTAAAACACGCAATCGCGCTTCTTTCTTGCTTGAAAGTCGAATTTCTTCATCAGTAAGCAATTCGCCTCTATTTTTTAGTCTATTTTCTCGTTCTTCTTCACTTACAGTTAACAGAATAATGGCATCTGGCCTAACAAATCCTTTGGGAAAAGTACCTAATTCTTCCCATTCGGGGTTCGATTCGTCCATAGCAGAAAATGCAGCTGTACTCGGCCAATAACGATCCATGATTACGTGAGATTTCTGTAAAGCAATTAATGCCAACTCAGAGGCTAGAAAGTTTGCACTTCTGTAATATTCTCGTCTTCTGGATTGTTCTACAGAATCGAAAAATTCGCGCAGTTCTCCTTCATATAATCTAGAGTCAAACATTTCAGGAGGAGTTGAAATTAAAGTAGCATCTAATTCCTTACAAAGTGAAGAGATTAGAGTTGTTTTTCCAGTTCCATCTAAACCCTCGACTACAATTAATCGATTCTTCATTCCAATTCCTCCTTTTTCCAACAAGTACTGAAGTACTTATCCAAAACATTGCTAAATTGGCTTTCTAATCTATCGATTCGATTAGGTTTTATCCCTAAAATACTACAAATTCTTGACTTAAGTCTAAATTTTGGATTTAATGCTTTTGAGATTCTAAAAGCAAAGGCAGTTGCAACTAAATTGATATTTTCTCCACAAAGATATCGATGCTTATTAGCATGATTCAACATTTGTTCTAGTCTTTTCATTGCTTTTCTAGAAATTCTCGTACCTACTTCTTGTTCAAACATTGTCCTTAACAAATCAATTGATGAATTTATGTCCTTATCACTCCAAGATCTGTTGAATAAATGACCTGGAGGGAATGTAATTATTCTAGCAAGGTCAGGGTTTTCTTTCGTATCAATCGAACCTAATGCGACCCAAATTATTCTAAGATAATTCACAATATTTCTGCTTTCGTTAATCAGATGATTATGTTGAACATCATGTTGCTTTGCAATTTGTTTGGTGTTTAATTCTTCATTTACTATCCTTGATGCTACAGTCATTGCCGCAAGAGATACCATTCTAACTGTATAATTTCCATTTCTTGTATCTTTTTCATTCATCTTTTGAGCATGCCTAGTCTCGTTAAGTGGAAGAGAGACGTCATTTCCATCATTTGCATTTTTCATTTCAGCCCAAAGAAGAGTGTGCCCCATTTTCTCATTATGTGCTTCAGTAGAATGTGTATGAGAGATTATTTTCTTAGCTATTGATTTAACCAAACCATTACCAGACATTGTTTTGATATATTTTTCAACTTCAATTCGAAGAGGGGTTCTCTCAATCATAATATTTCGATTAAATTTCTTTCTTCTACCCCAGTCTTTTTTATTGGACGGAAGCGATTTTCCAGAATAATCGCGCAACTTTTTGAAAGTCTCAGTATGATCACTTCCTAATTGGTTTGCACCAATTTTTCTTTCAAGTTTTCCTTCAGAATTGAAAAATCCAGAAATGTCTGCTCTATCAATTCGATCTTGAACAGTAAATCCGTCTAATCGACAAATATGTTCTCCTCTGATATGATCATAGTCAAACTCTGTTCCACCGCATACTTCGCATTTCATACTCATTATTCATCACCACCTTGAACCATAGGAAGAGAAATTGGGGTCTTTCGATTCCAATCCCATTGACCTCCACGTTGTTGAAATTGAGAATTAGAAAAACCGTGATTTACTTGTTCCCAAGCCTTTGAAAATCCAATATCCAAAACAGGTTGTGTCGAATATTCGTAATGTCCATTCATGTTTGTGTAAACCAAAGTTTGAGCATCCATCATCGCATATGTGCCTAGCATCTGATCATTATTTTCCCCAACAACTTCAACCTCAGGAACGTCGGATAGTGCCATCTTATGGCGTTCAACATATTCACTGAATTGAGATGAATCAATCAAAAATTCGCGTGGCATGTGATCATTTTCTCCCTCAATAGGAAGAACTTGGAAAATCTTCCAACGATTTGGGTTAATCCACCGAACAAGATCAGACATGTCATCATCAACATTTACCGAAGTAACAACTGTGTTGAGTTTAATCCCAAAACCTAGTTGACGAGCCTTTTGAACAATTGACTTAGTTCGATTAAGATGATCTGAATAACCTTGACGGATTTCTCCCTTTAGTCCACGACCCATCATTGCATGAAGTTCATCACTAGATGCATCAATTGAAAGACCAAGCCAATCTAGATGTCCCACCATATCAGACAAAAATTGACCATTCATTCGAGTTCCATTAGAAACAATACTCGTTGTCATTCCAACCTTCTTAGAATGACGGATCCAATCTTGAATATGGGGATGAAGCATAGGTTCTCCGCCAACGAAATTTATCTTTTCGATTCCAGCTCTTCCTAGGTTTTCAATAACATTACAACCTTCTTCGGATGTTAGTCGAGAACGCTTACGCTGGTCCTCAAATGGAGCATAACAAAATGTGCAATCATAGTTGCAAACTGCTTCGCAGTGCCAATTCAAAGCAGTAGGAACTGACAGAGAATTGGTAGTCTTTTGTTGAGTAGAGTCTCCACTACCCTGTTGTTTTGAATTATTTGTGTTTCGCGTCCACATGGATCGCGGCCCTCATTGAGGGCGCCCTATCCCTAGAGCAGTATATGGTTGGCTAACATAGTATTTAACAAATTTGATAAAAATCGACGACCTCGTGCGCGAGGAAAAAAATTTCAAAATTTCATCTGAAATCATGACTTATTTTGAATCTCATCAATTAGTGAATCAATAAATTTCTGAACGTCTACTCCATTGACTTGCTGACGATCAGGCCCGAGATATGAGACTGTGGAATTCGAAGCTTCTTCCTCTCCAAGAATCAACAAATATGCTGGACGCATTGCCCTATGTGTTCGTAGTTTCTTTCCAATAGTATCGTCTCCTGTATCCATTTCAGATCGTATTCCAAGTTCAGATAATTTCATGTTAATCTCTTCAGCATAAGCAATATGTTTCTCTGAAATAGTCAAAATATGCACCTGAGTTGGGGAAAGCCAAGTTGGGAACATACCTCCAAAATGTTCAATCAAAACGCCGCAAAATCGTTCCATTGAGCCAAATGGTGCACGATGAATCATTACTGGCCTGTGTTTTTCACCATCAGAACCGGTGTATGTCAAATCAAATCTTTCAGGTAAGTTGTAATCAACCTGAACAGTTCCCAATTGCCATTCTCTTCCCAATACATCCTTGACTACAAAGTCAATCTTAGGGCCATAGAATGCGGCTTCTCCTGGTTCTTCGCTAAACTCTACTCCCAAAGATGCTGCAGCATTTCGACATGCTTGTTCTGCTTTATCCCAACGTTCTGGTTCACCGACATACTTGTCAGAATCTGAATCTCGAAGACCAACTCGTACACGATAGTCGTCCATTCCTAGAGTTCCAAAAATTACCTTAACTAATTCAATGCAACCAAGAACTTCCTGTTCGATTTGATCTTCAGTTACGAATAAATGTGCATCATCTTGAGTGAATCCACGAACTCGAGTCATTCCAGAAATTTCGCCAGATTGTTCCCAACGATATACTGTTCCGAATTCTGCTAATCTCAATGGTAAATCACGATATGACCTCTGTTGACTAGCATAAATGCGGATATGATGAGGGCAATTCATCGGTTTGAGCATGTACCCATCTATCTCTCCTTCTGACATCAAATTCGATAAATCGCCACACGAACATCCTTCATCCGATAGTTGACGTAATGTATCGCGTTCAATGATTGGAGGATATTGACTATCTTGATAATATGGAAAATGACCTGATGTGCGATAAAGATCGAGTTTTCCAATATGGGGGGTATACACTTGTTGATATCCCTGACGATTCAAATGTTCTGAAATAAATTGTTGAAGTTCATTCCTAACCACAGTCCCTCGAGGTGTCCAAAGAATAAGTCCCTGTCCAACCATCTCATCAATATGGAATAATTTGAGATCCTTTCCCAATTTTCTATGATCTCGTTTAGATGCTTCTCTTAGTAATGTCTCACGAGCTTGAAGATCTTCCTTAGAAGAATAACACATACCATAAATTCGAACTAATGTCTCTCTAGACGAATCCGCCCTCCAAAAGGCAGTACTAACATTTGTCAGTTTAAACCATCGAAGATGAGAAGTTGAAGGAACATGGGGGCCTCTACACAAATCCACAAAATCTCCTTGACGATATACAGAAGAACCACTGCCTTCTCCAATTTTTTCATCCATAATCTCAATCTTAAATTGATTATCAGCAAACATTTCCCTGAGTGTTTCTATATCGTATTCCTCTCTTTCTACTTTCAGATTTTGTTTTACTAATTCTTTCATTCTCTTCTCGATAGCTCGCAATTCTTCCTCTGATGGAGCAGGCATTTGAAAGTCATAGTAAAATCCGTGTTCTATTGGAGGGCCAATCGTCGGTTTTGCATCTGGAAAAAATTCGAGAACCGCTTGAGCTAGAAGATGGGCACAGGAATGACGCAAAATGTAGAGGCCTTCTTCAGAAGAACCGATGATTGGAAGAACTGTGCAATCTGAATGAATTTCATATGACAAATCTACTTGATTTCCATCAACTGTAGCCGCAACGGCACCAGATTTTTTGCCATGCACATTTCTGATAATTTCAGCAACTGAAATTCCAGTTGTATACTCATGCGGAGATTCAAGGCCAACATCGACAGTTAGCATAGTCATGGCTCCACCTTGCTCTTTGGTTCATGAAGTGGATGAAGAAAGATTCCCTAGTTTAGTTACCAATCCATGCCTTCTGTTCTATCCACATCAGATGCACGAAGGGGTACTTTTTCATCCCAATCATCTTGGAAATCAGACATGAAATCATCAGCATCAACTGGATTAAATTCTGGTTCTTCAGGTATTACTGGAGGAACAATTTGTTCCTCTTCAACCGATTCATTAACAACAACTGATTCATCAAATTCTACAGTTGAATCCGATTCCTGAGATGGTGCTTCTGTTGGTTGGAAATCTGTAGTAATTGCAGATAAATCTGCAACTTGGAGCGTTGATTCATGATCTTCAACGATAGAAGGTGGTTCAACAGATGGTGGACTAGGAGGAGCGCTCACCGGAGGGCTAGGAGGGGCCCCCATCGGTGGACCTGCTGGTGGACCACCCATCGGTGGACCTGCTGGTGGACCACCCATCGGTGGACCTGCTGGTGGACCACCCATCGGTGGACCTGCTGGAGG
>PAOZ01000030.1 GCA_002708695.1 Methanobacteriota archaeon
GATGATTGGTTCAATTATCAACAAGAGAGTATGACAAAAATTCCTTGGGTTACTGCTGTGGGCAATCATGAAAATGAACCAGGTTACGAATTTACTCCTTATGCGCACAGGTTTGATTCTGATGGGGAAATTGAAACAGAAAATTTCTGGTACAGTAGAAATTTCCCGGGAGTGCATATGGTCTTCATGTCAACTGAGCATGATTTCAATCCAGGTAGTGCTCAATACAACTGGTTAGAACAAGATCTCTCATCTGTTGATCGATCCATCACTCCATTCGTGATTGTTTACGGACATAGCCCAATGTATTCTAGTAACAGTTATCACGGTTCAGAAGTCGAATTAAGGGATGCAGTTGAAAATTTGTATGTTGAGAAAGGAGTAGACTTCGTTGTTGCTGGTCACGATCACTTCTACGAGAGAACATGGCCAGTTGATTCAGAAACTGTTGTGGATACTGGAACAGACGGCAAGTTTGCTCGTGGGAAGGCTCCAATTCATCTAGTGATTGGAATGGCAGGACGTTCAGCATACGAAGATCTCGATGAACCTCAACCTGATTGGAGTGCATATAGGGAAAATAGTACGTATGGATGGACGAAGTGGTCGTATGATGGAGAATTAAGAGAAATTAGCTACACTTTTTACAGGATTGATGGGACAATTGGAGATCAATTTCGACTACAAGAAGCACCAATTATCGTAGAATCTGATGACCAATTCCTAGGAGTTCCAGGTTTCAATTCACTACTCCCTATTCTTGCAATGTTTGGTGCTGCAATTCAAAAATTTATCAGAAGTCAATCCCAAGACTATCCAATCCTACAGCGAGAATAGCAAAAATCACAAAGAGAATAAAGAAAGCGACTGGAGCAACAAACACTCCTGTAATCGTGCCCCATGCCAACATTTGATCTCCACGAGAGAATCCCCAAATAATCGAACCAAAAATTAGTACTGGAATCAAGAGGAGAATCAAACTCTGGATTAAATCTAATGAATTATCAATCCAAGGTTCTGGCTCATAATCTACCCCCATATGAGTAACTTCAAATCCATCAACAGCAGAAATATTCTCATTTATGGCGAATTCAAAGTAGGTTCCATTTTGTCTCCAATATATATTCTCAGGATTATTTGATCTGTAATTATTGCACCAACTTACTTCTTGCCAATCTTTTGGATTTTCATTCCGATAGTATCCCTCACAATGTTCATCATTAAATTCGATGTAGACATATTCTATTCTGCTATTAGTTTCTCCATCACTTTCTATTATTATATCAAACTCTGATCTAAAAATAGTATGATTTTGTCCTGATACATTGAGTATACCTTCACTATAGATTTCGTCACCCTCTTTGTGCTCCTGACCAAAAGGACCTCCCGTATCATTTCCAAAAACAATACTCTCTTCTATTCCAATCAATATACCACAAAGTAATGGTATTCCAATTAGACCAATTAAGAACCAACCCCATGATTTGGATTTAGGAACATTAGAATCTTCTGTTTGAGTTAATACGGATGATTCAATATTCATAATTTCAGAAGGTTTTCCTGAAAGGATTACGGATTCTGGCTCCTTATTTTCATCCATTTATTTTCCATCCCTCTGTGGTTTTTCGAATCCGTCCAGCCCTTTCATGTGATTTTAGATGAGAGAGGGTTTGGTCTACCTTCAACATAGGATGAGCATCCGGTGTATCAGAATATGCATGATTAGCAATTTCTTCGATAGTAGTGACACCTTTTGTAATCGCTTCAAGAACTCTGTTATGTCGCCCTTCTCTATGGGAAATATAACGATCCAATAACTTAGCAGGACGATGAGTAAAAGGTCCATGAGCCGGAAATAGCATCGAAGAATCAAGTGCACGAATTCGTCTCAAACTTTCGATATAATCCTCCATGTTTCCATCTGAAGAAGGGACCAAAATAGTTCCAACCATTACTGCAAGATCTCCACTAACCACATATCTGTCGGTAGTGAGACAAATATGTCCCGGACAATGTCCTGGTGTAATGTGAACATTCCAATTTATTTCGCCATTCGGTCCCTTCAAAGTTAGAATATCTCTGTCTTCCAGTATTCGATTTGTATCAATATTGGGAATTACTTCAAAGGTCTCTTTTGCACTCCATATTGGAGCCGAATAGATTTCTTCTATTCGACTTAAATCTCCGATATGGTCTTGATGTCGATGAGTGAAAATTGTTGCTAGAATTTCTCCTCCATCTTCCACAACTTCATCTATCCTTCTTTGTAGATATGCTAGTTCTTCATCTGTTCTAGCTGCTGGATCTACTACTATCCTTTCTCCTCCTCTTTCTCCAAGGATGAAGCAATTGGTATGGGTTGCAGGAGGGAGAGTTTGTGTTCGTATTGGAATGCATTCCACTCCTGGTGCTAATTCTATACGGTGTTCCCCAGATGGAGGTGATGAAGATAGTTCTTCGATTGCAGCCTTGATATTTTGTTGATTATTGTTTAATGATTGAGATACATCTCTCAGTAATGTCACTATAGGGGGCGCTGTTAGCATGTTTCCCGCTTCCCACGAATTAATTGCATCATCTGCCGACATCCATACTAGTTGGTCGAATTCACTCCCTACATCCAGTAATTCGGGTTCTGGAGAACCCGGGGGAATATGTGCATGCATAAATCGGTTACAGAATCGTAATGGGGCAAAAGGCGGAGTAGTTCGGGTTCCAATGTGACTAATCATTTCGATTGAACCTGGAATTTCATGTGAATCAACTGCTTTTGTCCATTGTTCTGGGTCTTCGATAATTGAATGCCTTAACTTCATTGATACTCGTTCTACAGTTGATTCACCAATCGCTAATCCTATTTCTTCTGCAGTTTCTCTAAGGATAGCAGCCATTGTTCCTTTCCAATCGTTTTCTACATGCATCAATGATGATAATTTGTTCGCTGCATCATAATCAAAGTCTCTTATTCCTCCTCCTGGAAGTGACCAGAAATCAGCAAATGCTCGAAGAGTTGGAATTCTGTGAGCCAGTAGAACTTCTATGCCATTTTCTCCATCTCTAGTCAACAAAATGGAAACTGATTGACGAGGTTTTGCGATTATGCCTTGCGGGACCTCAAGTCCTTCAGGTACCTCGTCCATGTCGCATCTTGCTCCTTGATGTCTATGAATCCGTCCTTATTATTCATCTTCTGAATGGTTTGTAAGAACCATCCTCCACTGTATCAAAATTCCAAGAACTGCAATTAATCCAGCAGCTCTGAAAACAGTGTGATATGTCCACATTCCCACTCCTTCAACAGTTTCTGCCCAAATAAACGCTGCAATAATTGGGCCAATAATTCTTGAAAGTGCACCTATTCCTTCTTGTGCCCCCATTACTCTACCTAGATCCAAAGACCCTCCTCTTGCTTCAGTAGTTAGAAGTGTAGATTGTGTAGGTTGGAATAATCCATTACCTGCGGCAATAAATGACATTGCCAATAGAACCACAATAAATGGAGTAGGGGTGAGATAAGGAATCCATCCTAATCCGAATGCAGTGAGAAAAATACCTAGAACCATAAGATTTCGAACATCAAATCTTTTTGTTAGTGGCCGAATTAAACCTCCTTGAACAATGACTCCAATCAATCCAACAAATGCAAAGATGTATCCATTCATTCGTTCATCGTATCCTAATCCTCCCTTATCAATTGGCATTGCGGTGAATAAAATGAAGGTTGTATGCATCATTGTGAATGCTAGAAGGAACGTTGCGTTGACGAGAACCAATTTTCTAACAGTAGGAGTCAGATCCCGAATTCCAACTAAATTGTTGATGATTTTTTTGAATCCCAACTCATTTTTAGATCCCGTTTTTCGTTGTTCTTTTGGCAAACTTTCAGGCAACATTTTGATTGCCAAAAAGAATGATATTGCTGACAAAATTCCTGAGAATAAACATGGAAGGAAGTACGGGTGGGCTTCCCACCAATCGTTGGCAAATGGCCCCCCGAATGCGTTAGCAGGGTCTGTAAGAATGCCTCCCAAAAACGGACCAATCATGAATCCTAATCCAAATGATGCTCCAATCATCCCCATTCGAGCAGGCAATTGTTCACTTGTACTTATATCTCCAATGTATGCTTTTGTTACTGCTATGTTTCCATTCCCTGCTCCTGCCAAAAATCGAACGAGTAATGCCATCCATAGAGCCGAAGCTAACCCGAACATTATCAGAAAAACTGTATTTGCAACCAATCCAAATAGTAGAATTGGCCTTCTCCCTATTCTATCGGATAGAGATCCTAAAATCGGTGTAAACAGAAACTGTCCCAGAGTATATGCCGCAAGAACAATTCCTACCCATCTATCTCTTGAACCCGCATCTAGGAAGCCATCCGCTTCTGCAAGATCTTGAATGAAATATGTCAAGAATGGAATAACTAATGTAAATCCAATCATGTCAATTAATACAACTAGGAAGAGAATTAGAAGTGGCGATCTCTCGTCCCCACTACCTGACATAATTGCTCTTTTCCCTTTTGTTCTTTCAATCCATCTAATGTATTGATGCGTGAACTTCATGTTACATTACTTCAAGCCGCATCCATGGGGCCCATTCTATCGCTTGGCCATACGACTCCAGACGGCACTCGATTATACAAATCTGAAATTCCACAATTTGGTCTAGGTGTGTTTCTCGCCAATGGTTCTGATTGTAAACAAGCAGTATTGTGGGCATTGGAAGAGGGCTATCGTCACATCGATACTGCAAGAGCTTACGATAATGAAAAAGAAGTTGGTGAAGCAATTCGCGAATCAGGGATTAATCGTTCTGAAATTTTTGTCACGTCAAAATTACGTAGATTTCATGCTGTTGGCCATGAAGAGACCGTTCGACGTTGTGCAGAGAGTCTTGAAAATCTTGGATTAGAATACATGGATCTTTTCTTAGTTCATGCACCTCCTAAAGATCCATATCATCGTAAACCTACTTGGCAAGGAATGGAAGAATGTCTTGAAACTGGAATGGTTCGCGCCATAGGAGTTAGCAATTATGGGGCACATCATCTTGACCATATGCGGTCGTATGCTGAATATCTTCCATCTGTAAACCAATTTGAGATTCATCCATGGTTACAACGTCCAGGCCTTAGAGCAGCAACTGAGGCAATAGGAGCAATTCCTGAAGCATATTCTCCTTTAGCTCGAGGGAAAAAGATTGACGATTCTCGTTTGGCTCAGATAGCTAAGAAAATAGGGGCAACTCCTGCTCAAGTAGCGATTAAATGGTGTATTGATCAAGGTTGCATTACAATTCCTAAATCTACGAATAAGAACCGAATTGGTGAAAATTTAGCCTCTTTAGATATTGATTTGACTACTGTAATCTCTGAAATTTCTTCATTGGAGGAGAATTTTGTTAGTGGTTGGGACCCAACAGCAGAACCCTGAGTGATATTATGAAATTTGAAGAGCCTCAAACCATTGAAGAGGATTTAGAATTAATTTCTAAGGCCATTGAAATGGGAATTGATCCTTTCCCTCCAAAGAAAGAAAAAAGAAAGTGGGGCAGAATTGCTCTTGCATCATTTATGGTAATACTTGTTGTATCATGGACGTCACAGTTTTTGATGCGTTTTCTAGAGTAGCCCCTCCCGGATTCGAACCAGGGTCATGGCATCCAGAGTGCCATATGATGGACCACTACACTAAGGGGCTGTAGATTGAGCGAGTGCAGCCCTATATATCAGAGCAGCGGCTAGGACAAGAATTCTGCATTAAGAGCATCTAGGGATTCTTTACTCGGTCTTATTTCAGAATCATCTAAATCGAGTAGTGGTGTTTCGACTAAATCCAAATCTTCTGCTAGAGATGGTTTACTTGAATCGAAATATAGTAACCCAGTAACATGTTTTTTATTTGTTTCAGCATCATGTAATGCAGCTAGTGCAGCCATAGCATCAGATGGATCATGTTCTTCTGAAATGGTTTCAAGACGGATAGTAGAACCATCATGCAGGGTAATATCTCTGAAGTGGCCTTCTGGTACTTCGACTTCTTCCATAGGATCAAAATGTGGGATATAATCTGTCATATGAAGTGTAACTTCGTTATCTTTTACATATCCATATGATTTCATTGATTCATCGTTGTTGTTGAAAGTTACACATGGGGAAATCACGTCAATAAGTGCAAATCCCTTGTGGGACATGGCAGCTCTGAGGATGGATGTTAATTGACGTCTAGAACCTGAGAAAGAACGAGCAACGAAAGTACATCCAAGATTAATTGCTAAAGCACATAGATCAATCGGTTGTATTTCATTTGTTGCACCCTTTCTTTTCTTTGATCCAACGTCTGCAGTAGCAGAATATTGGCCTTTAGTTAGTCCGTAAACACCATTATTTTCCACAACATAGACCATGTTCATATTTCTTCGAATTGCATGGATTAATTGTCCAATCCCAATAGAAGCAGAATCTCCGTCACCCGAGACTCCCAAATAGAGTAAATCTTTGTTGATTGCGTAAGCTCCAGTAGTTACTGAAGGCATTCGCCCATGAACTGTATTGAATCCATGAGATTGCCCAAGATAATATGCAGGTGTTTTTGATGAACATCCAATCCCTGACATCTTTGCGATTCGATGAGGTTCAACTCCGTTTTCCCATGCTGCCGTGATGATTACATTGGAAATCTGATCATGTCCACATCCCGGACAAAGAGAAGAAGGTCCCCCCGTATAACTGTCCTTTGGTTCGGAAATAACGTTCAATTTCACTGCCCGTTCTCTTCTTCGTTCACTCATCCATTCACCTCCTTCAATTTCTCATCAATAAGATTTGCATAAATCCTAGCACGAGGGGGTAAACCATCGCTATATGCAACAGAATGAACATTAGTTACAATATCATTTGGCAACTCTCTTCTTAATATTCCATACAATTGTCCATCACGATTTATTTCTAGAACAATGGTGGTTTTGTGTCTTCGAATGAATTCTTCAACCTTTGAATGGAATGGCAATGCTCGAACTCTACATTGATTGACGTGGTGCCCCATTTCTAAGAGGATATCATCGATTTCTTGAATTGAATTTTCCATACTTCCCAAATATATCACTCCAATATCAGAATCCGCTTCTTCACGCGTCAACGGTTCTGGCAACAAATCTCTGGAATTTTCAATTTTCATTTTTAATCGAGCCATTAAATTATGGTAATCTTCCGGTTTTTCGGAATAAACCCCCATTGGGTTATGTCCCGTTCCTCGGTAAAGAATTGGATCCATGCCCGAACCAGGAAGTGTTCGATAAGGAATCCCATCTCCATCAATGTCCAAATATCGTCCAAAGGTTTCGAATGCTTCAAACACTTCTTTTTCTCGAACAACTTTGCCTCTGTCCATTGGAATATCGGGGTATTCAAATCCATTACATGCCCATTTATTCATTCCAAGATCTAGATCACTCAATCCAAAAATCGGAGTTTGAAATCGTTCAGCACAATCAAATGCTATCCAACCAAATTCAAAGCATTCCTCAACGGTTCCAGGAATTAGGACAATATGTTGTGTGTCTCCATGACTTCCTTCATACAACATGCCAATATCGGACTGTTGAGTCCTTGTTGGAAGTCCTGTTGATGGGCCAACTCTATTCACATCCCAGAAAACCGATGGAACTTCAGCAAAATATGCCAGTCCAATGAATTCCTGCATTAGGGAAATACCTGGTCCAGATGTTGCAGTCATGCCTCTTCCTCCTGCCCAACCTGCTCCAATCACCATTCCTGCGGCTGCAAGCTCATCTTCAGCTTGAATAACTGCGAGATTGGTTTTACCATCCTCATTAGTCCTCAATTTAGGGATATATGCAATAATCCCTTCAGCAATTGAAGATGATGGAGTAATGGGGTACCATGCCAACATTTGGCAACCTCCATAGATTGATCCTAAGGCAACTGCTTCGTTCCCTTCAATGAAGAATTGTTTCTCTGTCCTCTCCCTTTTTTCAACAACGAAGGGGTCGCTTTTTGTTAAATTCTCTTTACAATATTCTCTTCCTGATTCCAATGCTTGAATGTTCAATTCTATCGCTGAAGATTTTCCTTTGAATTGTTTAGATACAGCATCTTCTAAGCATTTTTGATCTATGCCGAGTAATTCTGCAACAACTCCAACATAGATGATATTTGTAACTAATTTGGCTAGTTTTGGATTTATTTTTCGTGCCATTTTTGTCATCGGCACTGGATATGAGACAATGTCTTCCCGTTCAACGGTTTTGTTTTTTGTATCGCTATTCCAAATTACGACGGAACCAGTTTCTAAAGCCTCTATATCTTCTTCCCATGTTGCTGGATTAACAAGAATTTGGATGTGTGTTCTATCACCTGGGGCTTGATATCCGTTTTCAGAAAGTCGAAGAATATACCAAGTCGGTAATCCTGATATGTTAGATGGAAACAGATTTTTTCCACTAACTGGGACTCCCATCTCAAATAATGAATCAAGAAGGATGAGGTTTGCTGATTGGGACCCTGTTCCATTCGCTGTCGCGATGTTCAAAGTGAAATCATTGACGATGGCATCCATTCGGTTACAACCCGCCTGTGTGTGTCGATGCGAGGAGGTTTATGACTTAGCCTTTCGGACCTAAAGCATCTTTTGTAATATACTCCAATTCACTTCTATCCGTTGGCGTTTTGAAGGCCAAACGTTTCCGATAGAGCATGCCGACTCCAACAGAAGTCAAGGATGCTTGGGAAAAAGCGAAGGAGTCTATCGATTCTGGAGATTATGAAGCAGCTTTAGTAGTGTTAAGATCCGCTTGGGATAAACATGCCAAGGAAGCAGATGTACATCAGACTTGGAGTTTGGTTGCAGATTCCGAAGCAATCAAGGCATCATCTTCTGGTCGTTCCAGTGATTATCGTAAGTCCATTAGACACTATGAGAAGGCATTGGATAAAGGCGCTGGCAAAGAAGTCCGCCGACGAATGAACCGAGTTCGAACTGAAATGGATGAGCGCGGAATAGGAATGGGTGGATTCAGACTAGTAGATGATGGCGCTCCGACAATCTATGGAATATTTGCAATTGTAGTTGTAGGAATGCTATTGCTTGTATCCTTACGTTATTCTGATGAAGGCTTGAATCTATCCTCATTATGGAATAATGATGATTCTGATCAATCTAATATTACTGGTTCTGATATGGCTCAGTTGACAATTTCATATGTTCCTTCAGGGACCTCCACACAAGAAACAGTAGTGGTAATGTTGGCGTTAAATCGTGATGCTGCTCCTCTCCATGTTGACAATTTCGTCAAATTAGCCCAGAGAGGAGATTATGATAATACTCCTTTCCATAGAGTAATTGATGATTTTATGATTCAGGGTGGAGACTTCACAAACGGCGATGGAACTGGTGGACACGCTGCCGAATTCTATGGTTACTGTGATGGTACTGAGACCGCAGTAGAATGCTCTAATCCCAATAGTTACACTCTTCCAGATGAGGCAGATAATGGACTTTTACATCAGCCTTGTACAATTTCTATGGCAAAGACTAGCCAACCAAATACTGGGGGTAGTCAATTCTTCCTTATTCCTGAAGATAGTACTCCCGATTGGTTGGATGGGCAGCATACTGTATTTGGACAAGTTACTAGCGGTTGTTCCTTTATCACTAGTATTAGTGAAGTAGAGACAGGCGGTCAACAAGGTTCTACACCTGTTAATGCGGTTACTTTGGAAAGTGTAGTAATTTCTTGAGTCAGGTTGATGGACAACACGTTCCTGCCTAGGAATGGTGAGAGTCATGGCATCCTCAAATACCTTCGATTCTATTCGAGAATTTGAGACCAGTTCAGGCGAGAATGCCTCATTCGCATCTCTATATTCTTTAGAGGAAAGTGGGCATACGGTTTTGTCATCATTACCTTATAGCATTCGAATTTTATTAGAAGCAGCATTGCGAAAATGTGACGGATTCTTAGTTACTGAGGAGGATGTAAAAAGAATTGCATCATGGACGCCTACGCAGTCACCTGCAGAAATTCCATTTATGCCAAGTAGAGTAATTTTGCAAGATTTCACTGGAGTCCCTGCGGTAGTTGATATTGCGGCGTTAAGAGATGCCATGGTTGCCTTGGGAGGAGACCCTTCTAAAGTCAATCCTCAGGTTCCTGTAGATTTGGTAATTGATCATAGTGTCCAAGTCGATATTTCAGGATTGTTTACAGATGCTAGAGAGAGAAATTTGGAGATTGAATATCATAGAAATATGGAACGCTATCAATTCTTGAAGTGGGGTCAACAATCTTTAGATAACTTTCGAGCAGTCCCTCCAGGTCGAGGAATTGTTCATCAAGTGAATTTGGAATGGATTGCTAGTGTTGCTCGAGAAGAATCGGGCATGTGGTTAATGGATTCTTTAGTTGGCACAGATAGCCATACAACGATGATCAATGGTTTAGGAGTTTTAGGATGGGGTGTAGGAGGAATTGAGGCAGAAGCAGTAATGCTTGGTCAACCAATCTACATGTTACTCCCTGAGGTAGTAGGTTTCGAATTAACTGGAGAACTCAGAGCAGGTGTTACTGCCACAGACATGACTCTCAGAATTGTGGAGATGCTTAGAGAACATGGTGTTGTTGGGAAGTTCGTGGAATTTTATGGAGCCGGATTAACAAATCTTTCACTCCCTGACAGAGCTACAATTGCAAATATGGCTCCAGAATATGGGGCTACTTGTGGTTTCTTTCCTGTAGATGAAGTCACTTTGGAATATATGCGATTATCTGGGAGGGAAGAGGATCATATTTCCGATGTTAAGAGTTATTTACAGGCCCAAGGGATGTTTTGGTCTCCTGAATCTCCTACTCCTGAATTTACTTCGACATTAAGCCTAGATCTTTCCGATGTAGATCCTGCATTAGCAGGCCCAAAACGCCCCCAAGATCGCGTTAATCTATCAGACATGAAATCTCATTGGCTTGAAAGTTTGAATGCTGAACTTGGCCACCAAGGGCATGGAGTAGATGTTTCAGAAAATAATCGAACTATCGAAGTTAGTGATCCGGAGGGTTCAACTTTTGAGTTGAGTCATGGGGATGTAGTTATTGCAGCCATTACCTCTTGTACAAATACATCTAATCCTAGCGTAATGCTGGCTGCAGGTTTATTGGCTAGAAACGCAAAATCTCGGGGGTTAAAGGTTAAACCTTGGGTGAAACCAAGTTTAGCACCAGGTAGTAGAGTTGTTACTGAATACTATGACGCTGCGAAATTATCCAAGGATCTTTCCGATATGGGATTCAACGTTGTAGGATATGGTTGTACTACATGTATTGGGAATTCTGGACCTCTCGATGAGCACATCGAATCAGGAATTGATGCTGGAGATTTAATTGTAGGATCAGTGATTTCTGGGAATCGAAATTTCGAAGGCAGAGTCCATCAAAAGGTTAAGGCGAATTATTTAGCAAGCCCTCCTTTGGTTGTTGCATACGCTCTTGCAGGGACTTTGAACATAGATTTTGATGTAGATCCAATAGGAGTTGACTCTGATGGGGTCCCTGTAATGTTATCAGAAATTTGGCCCAGTGATGCAGAGATTCGCGCTTCTGTTGCTTCTTCAATTTCTCCTGAAATGTTTCGAGAGCGTTATTCCGATATAATGCAGGAACCACGTTGGGATTCCATCGAGAGTTCGCCTTCGCCATTGTATGAATGGGAGGAAGAATCAACCTACGTTCGTTTACCTTCTTTCTTCGAAGGAATTGAACCGACACCCTCTCCAATAAAGCCAGTAAAGGGTGCACATGTATTATTGAAACTCGGTGATTCTGTTACGACTGATCATATTAGTCCAGCTGGGGCATTTCCTAAGTCCGGTCCTGCGGGGCAATATCTAGTTTCTAATGGCGTTGAACCTAGAGATTTCAACTCCTTTGGAAGTAGACGAGGAAACCACGAGGTAATGATGAGAGGAACATTTGCAAATGTTAGAATCAGAAATCAGGTGGCACCTGGCACTGAAGGTGGATTTACAACCCATTTCCCCTCTGGAGAAGTAACCTCAGTATTCGATGCAAGTATGAGGTATCAGGAAGAAGGAGTGCCTTTGGTGGTTCTTGCAGGTTCCCAATATGGTACCGGTAGCAGTCGTGATTGGGCTGCAAAGGGAACACTACTTTTGGGAGTCAAGGCAGTTATCGCAACTTCTTTTGAAAGAATTCACAGAAGTAATCTTGTAGGGATGGGAGTTCTTCCTCTTACATTCAAAGAAGGTGAATCTGCTGACACTCTTGGATTAGATGGTTCTGAGACTTTTGATATTCCTGCAAGTGCTGATTTAGTCCCTCTAAGTACTATTCAAGTCACCGCGAATAAATCAGATCAGTCAACTGTTGTTTTCGATGCAATTGTCAGATTAGATACTCCTGTAGAGGTAGAATATTATCGAAATGGCGGCATTCTTCAAACAGTACTCAGAAATCTTGCTACTGAGTAATCAGAGTGACAAATTTTTCTTTGTATCAATTAAATTTGATAAAAATGTCTCTGTTGCTGCTTTGTCTACATTTGGATGTGATGCTGTAAATCGTATTACTAACTGTCCATCTAGAACTGAATCAAGCACCATACATTTACCTTGATCTTCAAGATAATTTCTTGCCATTCTTACCCTTAGGTCTCCTTGCTCAATTGTTTCATTTGGGAGTGGAGTAAATCGAATACACACGTTTGAGAATGAATAGGAAACTAGGGATAATTCAGGGTGTTTTTCTACCAAATCTGCTAGATGCTTAGAAGCTTCAATGCATGAATCAACCTTTTCACCTAATCCTTTTTTTCCAAGTTCTAACCAAGAAAGCCATAGTTTCAGTGCATCTGCTCTTCTTCCACATTGAGGAGAAATTCTTCCAAGGCTCAATTCTTTATTTGGATCATCAAACAGATAATCTCCTTGGTTGGTATGAGACATTGTTCTTGGAAGAATGGATTCATCTTGAACCAAGAAAGCAGAACAAACCATAGATGAACCAATCATTTTGTGTGCATCAAATGCAAACGAATCCGCTTTTTCAATTCCTTTTAGTAAACTAATATGTTTGTCAGAGAACAGTGCTGCACCTCCCCAAGCGGCATCAACATGATGCCAAATTCCATGTTTTTGTGCAATTTCAGAAACCGCATCTAGATTATCGAAAACTCCTCTAACGGTAGTCCCTGCAGTAGACAGAACAATGAAAGGAAGATTTCCATTTTCTTTTTCTTCGATTATTGCTTGATCTAATGCCCTAACATCAATTTTCCCATCTATGCATGGGATTCTAATCAGAGCATCAGTGCCAATCCCCATCATATTGGCGGCTGCGTCTACTGAATAATGTGCTTCTGATGATGCAAAAGCACGCAAATTCTGTCCATTTAATCCTGTTTTTGAGGACCCTGGCAGAACATCTTCTCTAGCACATAGGAAACCTAGTTCGTTGCTATTAGATCCACCAGTGGTGAATATTCCGTGTCCTGGAAAACCTGCTAAATCTGAAATAGCTTTGATCATTTCAGTTTCTATAATTGTTGCAGATGGAGCTACAGCAAAGGAATGCATAGTTGTATTTCGAATATCTGTTAGAAGAGAGGCCACAATTGATGCAGGCTCTGATGCCCCCCAAAATGCACGTAAAAATCCTGGGTGCCCAGTTTGAACAGACGTTTCTAAATATCCTTCTATTGCTCTAATTATTGCATCAATTCCTCCCGGCTCGTCCAAGGTAAATGGGGTCAAACGAGTTCGAATTTTCTCATAATCTAAGCCGGAGTGCAATGATTCATGGTATCGAGAGTCTTGGATTATTTTCAGAATAATCTGCTCCAGTTCCTCCGAGTCCATGTCCTTCCGAATCGTTAGAACTTCATTTAGATGTGCATTCAAATCTATGATTGATTTAATGGCTTGAAATGTTCAAATTATTCGATTGATTGAAAGACCTCGCTTTCCCGATTATGGCAGATGCGTATCGATGGTCCAGTACGGTTCCGCTTCCGGGACCTTGAAGCAGATATCGAAGTTTTGATTGAAGGAGATGCATCTTGGGTGGAAAGTATGCGTGAAGAATTGGGTATTTCAGGAGAAGGCCCAGGTTATGTTGTGCCTATTCATGGTACTTTTAGAAACAATAGTGGTAATACAATTTCTTCTGCAAATAGGTCCAGAGCAGATGCGAAAGGAGGTCCGCCTAAACGCCCTGGTCCTCCCCCCGATCCGTCAAGAATTCCTGCATCAATAAGGGATATTGGAAATTTGGATATTGAAGCAGCGTTTGATAATTTAGGAGTAAGATTGTCACCAATACCTTCTGCTGAGGAACTCAAGTCCTCATTATTAGAATTAGAACCATTTGAACCATTGGAGGAACCGAGTACTGAACTAGCCTTAGAAGAGCGTGTTTTGCAAGCTTTAATGGAGATAATTGTTAGAAATCATGGTAGGCCTAGTACCAGCGAATCATTACTTTTTGATGTATTAGGTGAACGCTTTTCTATGGATTCGAAATCCTTTGGAAAATGGTTGAGAAGATTATGGAAACAAGGCCGTATCGAAAGAGTATTTGGTTCGGATGGCCAAGATGCTTATGCTCCGTTCCCATTTTGGTTGGAACGAGAGTAATAAGAATCAATTCATTTTTTCATCGAATAAAACATTATACTGGTAGGCATTTGAATTCTTTGTAGATAATCACGACCCCATAACCCTCAATAAGAGTCGGTTGAGTGGGAATGTCATGATGTCCCCAGCGAACGCCTTGAATCAACCAAAGTCTACCCGCCGCATCTCAATGCTGCTGGTATTTTTGATGCTAAGTTCTGTCATGGTTAGCCTTGCACCTACTGTGCTTGCTTCTCATGAGAAAACTTACCATACTCAACGAAATCCAACTACTATTGCAGCTGGAGATTTAGATTGTGATGGTGATGATGATATAGTCACAGGTAGTGAAATGGGTAATTTCTTAACAATTCTGTACAATGAAAATGGGGATTTTTCAGAGCGACAGGATGTTTGGACAGTTAACAATAATTCACGTAGAGCTGGTTTTGAAGACATTGCTGATTCTTCTGAAGTAGAGATTGGAGATATTGATGGAGACAGCAGTCCAGATATCATTTATTTCCAAGGAAATATTAGAACTGTCAACGGACCTGGAGTAATGGGTAATCTAACAGTTCTCTATGGTGATTGTTCAGGAGGATGGACAGAATCTAGCCCGATAACAATCTCTCCTTACATGATTGGAATTGATGTTGCGGATGTGAATGATGATGGAAATGATGACATCGTATCCTTAACTCTTGATTATAGCATTGTAAATATGCAGTTAGCAATCTACCGTGGTCCTGATCCTACTCAAGTAACAAATCAAGCAACTACTACAATGCCACTTGGTGGAACAACTGGAGCATATTACTATGATTTCACTTTAGGATCATATGGTGAAACAGTAGCAGGAGGAGGAATAGGTGGAGGACTTGGTGATTGTGAAGATCTCGATGCATGGTTGATGACTTCACCTCCATACAATGGTCCTCAGTCAGGATTCGATCCAGGTAACTGGGATAACGTTACAACCATTGAGTATGATTGTACTGCAAATACTTTCTATAATCCTAATACAAATCCTAACAATGTCCACAAATTTGCTATGGGTACTGACAATGACGGATATATCGATGTTGCAGATACCGATGGCGATGGACATGTAGACTTAGTTGCAATGACTGATGGATGGGACCAGAATGTCACATACGCAACAAAGAGCGGATCAAATTGGGTAACAGGAAATTACGCATATATTGGCAATGCTGTTGGGTCATCTGTTTCGATTGAAGATATCAACCAAGACGGACATGTTGATTTCGTTGTTCCAAGTTTGTTTACTATAACTTCCATTACATCTACTGCTTTAGGTAACACAACTCTTCTTTCTACAGATAACTTACAAGATCAAAACACAGTTCAGATTATTCTGTCTGATGGTTCTGGTGGATGGGAAAGCCCACAGTCTTTCGATGTCGGACGAAGACCTACAATGGCCATTGTAGGTCAATTAGCTGGTGGAAGCAGCAGTGCATTGGATATAGCAGTTGGACAGCGTGATTACACATTCAGTTATACTGACGGAAGTCTATGGATTGACTCTAAGGGATGGGCTGGGTCTGTTGATTCAGTTACTATAGTTGAATTAGATAATCAGGACGTTGGAGTCACAGGTCTTTCAGTATCGCCTGCAGCATACAATCCGTTCACTCAAAGTGGACAACTTGGTGAAGGAACCAGAAATGTAAATGTTACAGTACGTAACACAGGTCTTGAGACAGTTAGCGGTTCAGCAGATGTTGAAGTGAAGGTTCGAGACATTCTCTCTGGAACTGATACTATCGTTTATTCCAACGATTTCGATGGAAATGTCGATACTTCGAATTGTTCAGGATGTTCTCTTGATTCTACCTCTTATACAGGTGAATGGGGTTCAGGAAGTTCTTGGCACGTAGAATCTGCGTCAAATAGTTCAAACAAGGCAGATACCCAGTTTGAAGCTCATGATAATCCAACAGGATTCATGTGGGCAGGTCTCCGATACGCTAACTCATCTGATGGTGGCTCTTTGGAAACTGGTTATGTCAACAATATGGATGAAGCATTCTTTATCGAGAATATCGATTTGACTGGTGCAGATACAGCAGCATTGGATATTGACATGTTGTGTGCTGTTGGATATTCCATGGTCTACTACAGTTCAACAGGTATTGCTAACAGAGTATTGTATGATGACGTTTGTACCATCGACGTTTGGTCTGAAGCAGATGGATGGGCTACAGTCAATTACATGGGTGGACATGACAATGATAGAGTCCTATACATCCAAAATGGATATGCTCCTGAAAGAGCGGTAAACAATAACCGGTATTATCTTGGAACAATTTATGATTGGAATAACTACACTGGAGACGATGCAATTGATTTGACTCCTTGGGCAGGAGAGACAATTGATCTTCGATTCAGATTCCGTTCTGGCTTCTCTGGTTCCGTTGGAACAGGTGATGAGACAAATCAGACTCAGTGGGATGGTTTTGCTTTCGATAATATTTCGATTCGAAAGACTGTATCTTCATTCGGAGCAAATCCACAGGTATCTTCTCAGTCTTTGACTTTGACCAACTTCGCCCCAGGTGATGAAGAAGTAGTTACTCTAACTGCTAATTTCGTTAATGGTTCAACATATCTAATTGAAACCAATATCGTATCCACTTCTGGATTCACAAATGGTGATGCAACAAACGATTATTCAAAATTCTCAACTTTAGTTTCTAATTTGTTCGATCCTGCTACATCTGAGATTACCTCTCTAGAAAAGGGCGCTTTGTATGCAGCAGATACCTATCCTATCGATGTCAAGGTAGTAAATCGTGGAAACACAGTTACAGATTTCGACGTTGTTGCTAAGGTTTACACTGCTCAGAGCACCGAACTTTTGAATGAGGATTTTGAAGCTGGATCTGGCGGATTCCAATTCGGTGACGATGGAGATAATTTCGGAGTCGTGATTGATGATACAGCGCCTTCAGTACAGAATGCCTTAGTTCCTCAGAATAGACCTGTATTCGAAGGTGGAGCATATTGGTTTGGTGGCCCAGATGATGGTTATGGAACCGATTGGAATGAAACATTGAATCTCGCTACAATTGATTTAACCAATATGCAAGGTGATTTCGCATACATGAACTTCGATTATTTCGCTGAGATGGAAGTCCTAGAAGATGCTGATGGAAATGTAGTTGGTTGGACTGCAGAAACAGGTCTTGAAGCTGAATGGCGTCAAGGAAGTAGTATCTACAATGGACGAATTTATGGTTCATGGAATGATGTAAATGAGAATGGTGTGTTGAATAATCAAACTTGTGAGGACTACGAAGGAGATGGTTTCCTCGATGAGATTGAAACCTTCGGTGATCGTCCTGATGATGGAAACTATGTTGTTTGGTTTGATTCTGAAGGACTAAAGAAGTCAGTTACTCTTGATTTAACTCACGTATACTTGTTGAATACCACAAGTGCAGATAGTAGTCAATGGAGAAGAGAATGTGCAACATTCGCAGGCTTTGAAGTTGATTTCACATGGCGCTTCCAATCTGACCCGAATGCTGCAGATGGTAGCAATGGTCTTGCAGGATTTGGAATGGACAATATCTCTGTAACAGAATTCACATTCGTTCCTGATGCAGAATATACTACCTCGGTAACAGGCCTTGATTCCCAAGAGGACCAAGTGGTCACAGTTGGAAACCATGCTTTTACCCAAGGAATCTATCGAGTAGATGCAATTAGTGTATTTGATAATTCTACACAAGGAACTGCTTGGTACGGATTTGACGAATTACTTCTTTCAAACAACTTGACTCGTATTGTATTCAATGTTGCATCGGTTGACGTAGTATTGAGGGCACCTGATGTCTTGTCTTGTGTAGAGGAATCAATCTCCTGTAGTTATCCTATTGATTTAGTTAAAGGTCATGATTTCAATATTGAAATGAATAATGGTGTTCTAGCTGGCGATTATAACATTAAGATGAATATTGTAGACATGTCTACTGGAAACAGTGTCCCTGGTGCTCCGTTTACATCTGTTGACAATCTAATTTCACTTGAGCCTCAACAAGCAGCTAATACTTCTTGGATTAATCCATACAATGGTTGGGAAGACGGAAAGACGTACAATGTTACATTCTATGCTGAACTAGCCGATGGTACACCTTCCGGTAACACTCATTTCTATCATATTACGTTTGAAGATGAAATCGATGTTGCGATTTTGTCTGGTCCAACAGACCAGAATCGATTGAAGACGGTTAGAGAGGATCTTCAGGCGATGGGAATGACCTATACTCAGTTCAAGCCAGATGATTGGTCCACATATGCTACCGATGATTGGCTATCTCACTATGACAAGGTATTGCTACCATGGCAGACAGAGAATAACGTACTCAACGGACAGTACTACAGCCAGTTGGATACAAGTTACAATGGAAACCCTTCAGTGAAGGATACTCTTCTGACTTTCATGAATAGTGGAGGAACAGTTCAGATGCATCTCGGACCATATTCTGATGGCCCCCATAATGCGTATCTAAACAACAAGTTGCCATTTGGAATTGATGTAGTAGATAGGGACACATCTCAAGCACCTGCTGTAACTTGGAATGACATGACAATTCTTGATTCATATCATCCAATTATGGATAACGTTGCTCCAAGTTCATTTGTAGGAGTAAATAGTGGAAATTTCGTCTCTCAAGCCATTATCAATATTGGCCAAACAGGTAATGAGCAAATGCCTTATGTTTGTGGAGGAGAGATTAATCAGCCACGACCTGGATTTAATACTGCATTCCATACTTTGATTCAAGGTCCTGATCCAGACATGTCGTTGTTGGCAACCTGTGGATATGGCGCAGGTGGACTAATTGTTACAACAATTGATGTTGAGAATCCATCGGTTACCAATTCGTTTGGTGATTCTACATTCCCAATTCTGAGCAATATTTTGTCTCACTATGTTACTCCGTATTCATCTTCGTTTGGTTATGATACAAACGGTCCAGATGGTTGGAATATGTTGATCAACGGAGAAGTTCCTGATTGGGAAATCCAGACTTGGGACTACAGTAAGATGTACCTAAAGAGTAATGCTGAGTTAACATTCTCCTTTGAATCGACATTAAGTAATCTTGATGCAAATTGGGAAATTAGATCTGGTGATTCATTCCCTGTAACAAAATGGGATGGAGAAACCAATTTACCTCCTGGTGAAATTGACCACACTCCTGACGATACACACACTACTACATTCTGTGTTTTGGATACATCTTCATCCACGAATTGTAAGACAGATGCAAGTTGGATTGTTACTCTTTTCCTTCATGATGACGAAGGCCATGTTCGAAAAGCATCAATTGAGCTAGTAACGAATGACGTGCAAGCAGATTCTGAGCGACCAGTTGCTCATGCAGCAGTTGTAGACCGTCTTGATACTGCAGATTATATCACACAATTGGATGATTATGAGGTAAATGGTGTACAATGGATGTTCTACAGAATTACTTGCCCAGGTAAGAGTACAGATTCTTGCGAGAGACGCGTGTATTTCGATGCATCTCAAAGCTCAGATAACGACTCGACAGACGGCACTTCTGGAATTATTTCATACGAGTGGAGAGTCTACTCGGATCGTCGATATGACCAACTTCCATCAGGAAGTCCTTATCATGAATACGTCCGTTCTACTTCTGATTTTACTTATGCTTTCAAGAATGTTACAGCAGATCCTAATGGAAACACTGCCGGTACTCCTATTCGAATGGATCTAACTGTTCAGGATAGAGCCAACAAGGATTCTGAAAAGTACAGATTGTTCTTCCAAGTAGTTCCAGAAGATTTCGGAGATGCTCCTCCTGATTACAGTATTCTAACACCTGAGGAAGGAGATTCCCAACAGGGTGCTTTGGTATGGATTAACGGTACTGTAAATAGTGGAGTTGAAGATGGTGATTTGATGATTCAAGTTGCGCTTTCTGGTAACGATTTGAACCTAACACCTACTCAGCAATTCTCAAGAAAGAGTGATTTGAAATTCAATTCAACCTCTGGTTTGGGAGATGGCAGCACATTCCAACTAGCTCTTGGTATTGAGGACCTTTACAAGGTTGGAGAAGGTGTAACTCAAACTGTCTATATTAAGATTCAAGAAGGCAGTGATGGCGTTGCAATTTATCAACAGATTCAGATTAATTTGGTACCGATTGAAGAGGATACAGGAGACAATGGTGGCACTGTAATCGACTCAGAAAATACTGAAGGTGAATCTAGCAGTAATCTCTTATTGATTGTTGCAGGGTTAATCTTCGGCTTAGTTGCAATCGTTGGAGTTACTCTATTCTTGATGCGTGGACGTGGAGGAGGTAGCGCTGCATCTAGTGGACAGGAGACGGTATTCGGTGGTGTTGAAACCATGGATCCGAAGGAAGCCTATGTTCAGCAGTTAATTGCTCAAGGGTATCCTGAAGAGACAGCTAGGGCTTATGCCGAACAATATGCATCTCATTTCCAACAATAGTGAAAGTGACTTGAGTCAAGTATGCTCAGCCGTTAGGCTGAACGCTTAAGCAAGGTATGATATGTGACTTGATTCACGGTTAATCATGGATGAGAGCGACTCCTACAAGGTGGCCGATATTGGTTTAGCTGATGCCGGAGAAAAAAGAGTAGACTGGGCACGTGCTAGGATGCCTGTTTTAGCTCGTTTAAAGGCAGAAGCAGAGAACTCCAAACCACTTGCTGGTATGGTGGTTGCAGGATGTCTTCATGTAACCAAAGAAACAGCTGTTTTGATTGAAACAATCGAGGCTGCGGGAGCTAAAGTTTCGTGGAGTGGTTGTAACCCATTATCTACTCAAGATGATGTAGCTGCTTGGCTTGCCAGAGAGGGATACTCGATTTATGCTTGGCATGGACAAACTGTTGAGGATTTTTATTGGTGTATAGATCGAACGATTGAGGCTAACCCTACACTTACTTTGGATGATGGTGCAGATTTGATTGTTCGAGTTCATGGCGAAATGTCTGATTATGTAGATGGTGTGATTGGCGGCACAGAAGAAACCACCACTGGCGTTCACCGATTGCGTGCAATGGGTAATGCTGGAGATTTACGATATCCTGTGATAGCAGTAAATGATGCAATTACAAAATGGGATTTTGACAACGTCTATGGCACTGGACAGTCCACCTTGGATGGGATAATTAGGGCAACCTCTGTACTGATTGCAGGCAAGACATTTGTCGTTGCAGGTTATGGCCATTGTGGGCGAGGATTAGCAATGAGAGCGAAGGGAATGGGTGCAAATGTGATAATTACAGAAATTGATCCATTGCCTGCATTAAGGGCAATAATGGATGGTTTTCAAGTAATGAAGATGGATGATGCTGCATCATTAGGTGACATATTCTGTACTGCAACGGGCATGGCAGATGTTATCGTCGATCGTCATTTCAAATCAATGAAAGATGGAGCAATTGTTTGCAATACGGGACACTACGACTGTGAAATCAATATTGTCGATTTAGAGAACAATTCTTCATCAGTTAGAACAATCAGAACTGACAATGAAGAATTCACTCTTTCAGACGGGCGTAGAATTTTCTTGTTAGCTAGGGGGCGTTTAGTTAACCTTGCAGCAGCCGAAGGACATCCTTCTGAAGTGATGGATATGAGTTTTGCAAATCAATATTTGGCACTTTGTAGACTAGCAAAGGAAGGCAAATTTCTTGAGCCAGTTGTTCATGACATTACTCTTGAACA
>PAOZ01000031.1 GCA_002708695.1 Methanobacteriota archaeon
GTGCTGTTCTAGGAATGAATAAAAGTGAAATTCAAAATAAATTAGATAGTATAATCAATTTCTCTGAAATAGAAACATACATAAATACTCCAGTTAAAAGATACTCAACGGGAATGAAAGTACGTTTAGCATTTTCAGTCGCTGCTCATTTAGAGCCTGAAATATTATTAATAGATGAAGTATTAGCTGTCGGAGATGCTAGTTTCCAGGATAAATGTCTAAATAAAATGAATTCAATATCAGAGCAAGGTAGAACTATACTCTTTGTTAGCCACCAGCTACAATGGATCAATGAACTTTGCGATAGATGTGTTCTAATACAAGATGGTGAGATTAAGTTGGATGGTAGTCCTCAAATAGTTATTGAAAACTATTTAAAAATAAACCATCATAAATATAATAAAGGAACTCTCTCTTTGTCTGGTGCACAAAATGAATATAATACTGGATCATTAAAAATATCAAAAATTGAATTATTAGGTGAAAATGGGAAACCAAAAAATGAATTTTATTATAAAGAAGAAATCACAGTTAAACTTTTGATTGATGTTAATAGTTATCTAAGAAATTGTAACATCAGCGTCATGATAGGTGATTTAAGAGGGAAAATAATCCTATTTTCCCATTCTGGTAGTATTGGCTCATTCAAAGGGAAAATTGGTAAGGGAAAGCATGAATCACTCACTAGATTAAAATCCAACATGCTACCTGGCGTTTTTAGCCTTTACATTGGTGTTGGTTTGGATAATGGCCAGTCACTTGAGTGGTTAGAAAGAATTTTTGATTTTAAAATTTTAAAAATTGGTCGAAATCCTGAATCTAATTATCGCTTCGACACGGTGCATGGATCTGTTAATGATAACTCAATTTGGGAAATAAAAAAGGCTAGTTAGTATGAAATTAGATAATAAAACTGTTCTGGTGCTAGGTGGAGCTGGGTTTATTGGTAGCCATGTAGTATCAGAATTACTGAAGACTCCTGTGAAAAAAGTTACCATTTTCGATAATTTTTCAAGAGGTAAGCTTGAAAATATTCAAGAGAGTATAATAGATAATAGATGTAGTCTTTATGCAAATGGTGGGGATATAAGAGACACTGACTTGTTAGATGATGCAATGAAAAATGTTGATATTGTAATCCATTTAGCTGCAATGTGGTTATTGCATTGTAAAGATTATCCCAGAACAGCGTTCAAAGTTAATATTGAGGGAACTTTTAATGTTTTGGAGGCATGCGTTAAAAATAATATTCAGCGGTTCATATATTCATCATCAGCTTCAGTGTATGGTGATGCTCTAGAGGTACCAATGAATGAGGACCATCCATTTAATAATAGAAACTTTTATGGTGCTACCAAAATTTCAGGTGAAGCGATGTGTAGGGCATATTATGAACGCTATGGACTCAATTATGTTGGCTTACGGTATATGAATGTTTACGGCCCTAATCAAGACCAGAATGCATTTTACACTGGTATAATACCAATTCTCCTCAATGATATTGATCAGAATACGACTCCAGTCATAAATGGTGATGGGAGCCAGGCTTATGATTTTATAAATGTTATTGATGCAGCTCGTTGCAATATACTAGCAATTGAATCAAGCGCAACAGACCAATTTTACAATGTGGGCACGGGTGTACAAACCTCAATAAGTCAAGTGTGCAATTTGATTTTAGAATTAAGGAAATCTCATCTCAAAATTAATTATAAGCCCTATATGGACGATGATGTTAGACAGTTTGTCAAAAATAGAGTTGGTTGTACAAAAAAGGCAAAAACTGAACTGGGGTTTGAATACGAAATCAATTTAACAGATGGAATAAAACGTTTAATTGATTGGAGATTAAGTATATGAAAATACCCATAGCAAAAACTAAGCTTACCGAAGAAGAATTCAATAATATTCAGAAACCGCTCAAAAGTGGATGGCTAGTACAAGGAAAGTATGTTAAAAAATTCGAACAACAATTTTCAACATTCACTGGTATAAAGCACTCGATTGCCGTTACATCTTGCACTTCTGCTTTGCACCTTTCTCTATCGGCTTTGGGCTTTAAATTTAATGATGAGGCTATTGTTCCAGCTTTTACTTGGATTTCTAGCGCAAATGTTGTTGAACATCTAGGAGGCAAAGTTGTTTTCTGTGATATTGATCTGAAAACATTTAATATTGATGTAAATAAAATTGAAAGCTTAATTACGCCAAAAACAAAAGTAATCATACCGGTACATCTTTTTGGTTTACCATCTAATATGGATGAAATAATGATTCTTGCTAAAAAGTATAAACTCTGGGTAGTCGAAGATGCCGCCTGTGGTTTTGGTGCAAAATTTAAGTCTAGGCATGTTGGAGCTTTTGGCAATGCAGGTTGCTTTAGTTTTCACCCTCGAAAAATTATTACTACAGGTGAAGGAGGTATGATTACAACTAATGATTCTGATCTGGCAATAAAATTACGTTCAATGCGAGATCATGGGGCTGAAGTTACGGATTATGATAGGCACACTAGTCCAAAGCCTTATCTGCTACCAGATTTTCCATATGCAGGCTACAACTATAGAATGACAGATATTCAGGCTGCCCTTGGATCAACTCAAATGAGTAGAGCTAACCAGATAATTAATGAACGAAAAGAACTCGCAAGTGAGTTTAATAAGAGAATGCTTGAGTTCAGTCATTTTCAAGTTCCTTTTACAGACAGGGAATATGACCATGGATTTCAATCATATCCATGCCTTTTCAATTTTAAAAAGATATCAATGCAGGCATTACCAAAAATAAATAAACATAGAAACCAATTGATGCAAAATTTAGAGTCCTTGGGAATTTCTACTAGACCAGCAACTCACGCAGTTCATATGTTAAAGTATTATAAAAATAAATATAAAATTAAACCTGTAGATTTTCCAAATAGTTATATTGCTAATCAGGTTAGTATCTCTTTACCGCTATATAACGGCATGACTATTGATGAATTAGATTACATAATAAAGGGGATTAGAAAACACTTATAATGTGTGGTATCGCTGGAATTTTAAATTTAGATGGCTCCTATGTAGAGTATAAAATTTTGAAAAAAATGACAGATATTATTTCTCATAGAGGACCTGACGGTGAGGGGCATTGGATTGAAAAATACGTTGGTCTTGGGCATCGTAGATTATCAATAATTGATCCAACATTAGCTGGTCGTCAACCCATGCAAACCAATGATAGGCGCTTCGTAATCAGTTATAACGGAGAAGTCTATAACTATTTAAAAATTCGCAAAGAGCTGAAAAAAAGAGGATATCACTTTAATTCAAAAACAGATAGTGAGGTAGTACTCAATGCATTTTCAGAGTGGGGTGTTGGATCAATAAAAAAATTCAATGGAATGTTTGCTTTTGCTATATGGGATAGAAAAAAAAAGACTCTTTATCTTGCAAGAGATAGATATGGAATAAAACCTCTGTACTATTCCTTATCGGGTGGTATTCTAATATTTGCATCAGAGCAAAAAGCAATTCTTCAGCACAAAGCGTTTAAATCAAGACTAGATTTAGAGGCACTTGTAGAATATTTTACTTTTCAAAATATTTTTTCTAATAGAACTTTTGAAAATAATATAAAATTGCTTCAACCTGCAATGATAGCAAAAATAAAAGTCGGTAAAAATAGTTCAATGGAATTACAAAAATATTGGGACTTTAACTTTACAGGAGGTAGTAGTAAAGTAAATAGACATGAATATGCTGAGGAATTGGATAGGTTGTTGAAAATTGCAGTCAAAAGACATTTGGTAAGTGACGTGAAATTAGGTTCATATTTATCTGGAGGAATTGATTCAAGTGCAATTACTTATTTTGCATCTAGTATTATTCCAAATATTAATACTTTCACTTGCGGTTTTGATTTAACATCAGTTTCAAGTACTGAACTGGGGTATGATGAGAGAAGGAAGGCTTCAAAACTATCCAATTATTTTAAAACTGAGCACTATGAAGCTATATTGAAATCAGGTGACATGGACCGTTCCTTAAAATCTTTAACATATCATCTTGAAGAACCAAGAGTAGGGCAAAGCTATCCAAACTTATTCGCTGCTAAATTGGCTAGTAAATTTGTAAAAGTTGTTCTATCGGGAATTGGAGGAGATGAGTTGTTCGGTGGTTACCCTTGGAGATACTATTATTCTTCGGCTCATAAAAGTTTTAATGCATTTATTGATGATTATTATCAATATTGGCAAAGGTTAATAGATAATAAAGAATTATCCCAATTATTTTCCCCAATATGGTCTGAAGTCAAACATGTTTGGACAAAGGATATTTTTATGGATGTTCTAAAGCCTCTTTATTCTGATAAAATAGAGAATCCATGTGATTTTATTAACAACTCGCTTTATTTTGAATCAAAGACTTTTCTTCATGGTCTTTTTGTTGTAGAAGATAAAATTAGTATGAGCCAGAGTATAGAAACAAGAGTACCATTTATGGATAACGATCTTGTTAATTTTGCCATGAGATGTCCAGTGAATTTGAAATTAAATAACATAAAAAATCTATCTGGGTTAGACGAAAATGTTTCGATCAATAAAAAAAATAATTATTATCAGAAAACAAAAGAGGGTAAACAAATATTAAGAGACGTATCGAAAAAATATTTACCTGAAAATGTTTCCAAAGGAGAGAAGCAGGGATTCTCATCACCGGATGCCAGCTGGTTTCGAAATCAAAGCCTTGGTTTATTAAAAAATACTATCCTTCAAAAAGATTCAAAAATATCGGAATATTTTGATCCAAATGTAATTGAATCGCAAGTGAATTTTCATTTTGAGGGTAAAAAAAATAAAAGGTTATTCATTTGGTCATTGTTGTATTTTGAGTCCTACCTAGAGTTGTATGGAAATAATTGATTTTAATGTGCATTTTTCCGAAAGTGGAGATTGGTTTGGCCAAGAGTGTGATGGTATTGAAGCTTTTGTTAAAATAATGGAAAAAGGTCAAATAAATAAGGCAGTCATTCTGCCACTAAAAGTCAACTGCAGTAGTCACTTTGTCATAGACTTGTGTCTAAGATTCCCAGAAAGTTTTTATGGTTTTGGTACAATTAGTGTGGATAACTGTAATAATGAAATTGACCTGATTCTCAAAAATAATCTCAAGGGTTGCAAATACCACCCGAGGTTTCAAAATGATAGCATATCATCTTTGGATAAAAAAGGAGTACTAAGAGAATTAGAGATAAACAATATTCCTATTGCCATTTGTTGTTGGCCCCAAGTCAAAAACAAAACCTTAAGTATTTCTGATGCATCACCTCTGATTATTGATCGCATGGCTAAAAAGTATCCAAAGCTTATTTTTATCATATTGCATTTAGGTGGACATAATCTTTGGGATGCAATATTTTGTGCCCGTTCAAATGAAAATGTTTTTCTTGATTGTTCATATTTTTTCAAATTTTTTGGTGGGACTAGTTTAGAGAATGATTTTTGGATAATGGCTGACCGTATTGATGAAAAAGTCATTTATGGTTCTGATTACCCAGAGGTAGATGCCATAAAGAACTTAGAGTACGTCAAGAGTAAAGCATTTGAGATGATGAGATATCCTGAAAAGCTTTTTTCGGGGAATTTTTTAAAAATAATTAATAGTTAAACTTTGAATCCGGAAGATAGAAAGCAAACAATTAACAGATATAATGAAAGGTTTGAAAAGTTTGGTAAAAGTGTCGAGTCATTGGGCTGGAGTGGTGGAGAGAAATCACAAAACCAAAGGTTCAAAACTATTTGTGAAATTGGTATCCAGGATGGTCACAGTATTTTAGATGTTGGTTGCGGTTTTGGTACCTTTTTCCAATTCCTTAAAAATAAGTTTGCCAACCCTATTTACACTGGAGTAGATATAAATCAAAAGTTTATTGATATTGCGCAAGCTGATTCCAAAGATGCTGTTTTTTTAAAAAAAGATATTTTAGCAGACAAGATTGACTTTAAATATGACTGGGTAGTGGCATCTGGTATCTTTAATACAATCCTAGAACATGAAAACAACATTATATACGTAAATGAAATGATAAAGAAAATGTATAGCTTGTCAACTATGGGCATTGTTATTGATTTTATGCATGAATTTGTTGATTATAGGTCTGAGGGCTCTTTTTATGTAAAGCTGAATGATATATTTTCTATAGTTAGACCAATGACAACAGCCATCAACCTGCGAATGGATTATCTTAATTATGAATGTATGTTTCACATATACAAAAAACTAAAATAATGTAAATACAAATATGATCAATTTTAAGAAAAAGGGTTATTTCGTAGAGAAAGAATTGTTTGGCAAAAATGAATTATTAAACATCAAAGATGATATCTTTAATATTTTTGACAATACTAATGAGAACCCATCATTTAATTTTAAGCGAGATTCAAATAAATTAGATGCTATCGTTAGCCATACTTTTTATAATGACTACGAGGCGTTTCTTGGTTCCATAAGGATATGCCAGAACCTAATCAGTCTCATAAATTTATCTATAGATAAAAAAATTTTATCTATTTTAAAAACACTTGGTTTAAATAAGCCAGTACAGTCAACACCACCAATGTTGATGATGAATTCTTCCAAACTATCAAGAAAAGAAAGCCATTATAAAACTCCACCGCATCAAGATTGGAGAAGTATACAAGGAAGCATAGATTCAGTAGTTGTATGGATACCCCTAGTTGATGTGAATAAGGAAATGGGATCATTGCAAATAGTTCCATTTTCTCACAAAAATGGTCTTAGACGTACAGTAAAAGATGAGTGGTTTAGAAAAATAAAACATCCGCCTACGGATGATCATTTCATAAATGTAGAAATGAACGAGGGAGATGCCTTGTTTTTTTCAACTTTTCTTATTCACAAGTCAGGAAATATATATACAGATAAAATAAGGTGGAGTGCTCAGTTTAGGTATAATAATTTAGAGGACAAAACATTTATTAAAAATAAATATCCCAATCCATATCAAATTAAAATCAATGATAAGATTATAAATCCAGAATTTTTTGAGTCTATTATTGAGCCAAAATAATCATTTGTTATTGCTTGGTGGATCGCTTTATTACAAGCATACATACCAAACACTTAGCAAAAAAGGATTTAAGCTGACTTGTATCGATTCAAATCCGCAAGCACATTGTAGGATTTTAGCAGATAATTTTATTCATGCAGATTATAGTGATATAGATCTGACCTATCAAAAAATTAAATCTCTTAATATCGATTGTATTTTACCATTAAATGATGTGGGGGTTATCACGGCTGCGAGTATTGCAGAACTAATGCCAATAAAAAGTCCTTCATTGAGCGTTGCTAAATCAGCAACATATAAACCTTTAATGAAAAAGGCTTGGGTAAAAAATAATTTGCCCACTGCTAATTATTTTATAGCAGAAAATTACAATGAAGTTATAACTGCGGTCAGAGTAATTGGGTTACCATGCATACTAAAACCAGCAAATTCCCTTGGAGGAGGGAGTAGGGGAGTTGTTGTTGTAAATAAATTTCAAGAAATACATAATGCTATGAACTTTACAATGGGTTTTACTGATGATTCTAAAGTATTAATTGAAGAGTTTATGGATTACCAATCAGAACATAGTATTGAATGTTTAGTGAGTGATGACACTGCGGAGGTGATACTTATAGGCGACAATCACAAAATTGAATTGCCATATAGGGTGAACCAGAAAATTACTTATCCTACCAGCTTATCAAAAAATAAACAATCTAAATTAATTGAGCTATGTAAGAGATCGATTGATTCATTAGGAATTAGTTTTGGTGCGGTACACATTGAGGCAGGGTTTAAAAAGGGAGACCCATATTTAATTGAGTTAGGTTTAAGGGCAGGTGGAGGAGCAATTTTCCATCCCATAACTAAAATTGTTACGGGATATGATTATGTTTTTGAAGCCGTCAAAGTTTTACTTGGTATCAATGTTGCTATAAATGATTTTCGACCAAAGAAAAAAGTTGAATATCAATTTATAACTAATCAGTATGATCAGAGATCACTCAATGTTTTTAAAAGAAAAATAAAGAATAACTCCAGAGTATATGACTATCATATTGAGCAGTCATATGACCCTGATAAAAAAATAAAAACGGGTTTAGATCGTCAAGGCTATGTTATTTTTGTTGAGAATCTATAAAAAAATTGATTTTTACGTAGAGTATTTTTTGCAATTAGAAGCGGATAGTAGGGTGCTTTCAGTTTACAGAATAGTTTTTTCAGTCATTGGATTTATTTTCATTTACAATAATATTTTACATATTGATTTAATGACCATTGGACTTGAGTCACACTACAATATAAAAATTTATCGCATAGCTAATTACTGTTGGTTATTATCATTATTTTTAATAAACATGGGAAAAGGTGTAATCTGGTTCAAAACAATTCATTGGCTATTAGCAGCATATGTAATAAACAAGAGTTTCATATTTAGTGTAGAAAATTACCTTTATCTTCTTTCAGCATTTTGGATAATATTTGTTAATATTAATTCGTATTATAATATTCTAGGGCAAGATAAGGCATCAGGAAAAGTCAAGGCATGGCCTGTTTACTTCTTTTTTGTATCCCTTGCTGGTAATTTTATTAGTTCCGGTATAACAAAATTGCTTGATCCAATTTGGTTACATGGGCTAGGAATAAAGTACTTTTTTTCACTTGGATGGCCTTCAATAAATGTTCTAAATAGTATAGCCATTCCTGATTCAATACTTACTTTTGCAAATTATAGTGTGATTCTTTTTGAAATATCTGTTCTTCTTTTTTTCCTGATACCGAAGCTAAGGAAAATCAGTATTGCCATGGTTTTTATATTTTTCAGCCTCTTAACTTTCCCTTTTCGGCTAGATATGATTGGACCAATAGGGCTTTCAATGTGTATTTGTTTTACATCAATAATTAGATTCAAAAAGTAATGACATGGTAAGTAAATTTGAAAAAAATGTTATGCTATTGTTGTTAATCACAATAGTAATTCCGGCAATAGTTATGCCGCTAGTAGTTTTTAAAAATGATTATAGATATCATTATCCCTATGCTAGTCTCCCTATTACAATTTTTAATAAGGAAATTAATGAAAAGCCACACAGGATGAACCTCAAGACATTTCTCCAAGAGAAAGAATACTTTGAAATTTTAAAATACATTGTTTTCAATCCAGTTATATCAAGATCATTTTTCAAATATATATTTGAAAATAAGTATTACAAAAAATTCATTAGAATGACTGTTGAAACTTCTCCCTTCACCTTATTCAATTCTCATCATTTGTTTGGATTATATGGCATAAGGTTTAGTATGTGGCAGGGCGATAAACTATTAATTCTTCCGCAAATCTTTAGAGAAGATCTCCAATCTGGAAAACTCACTAATTCTTTGTTTGCAAGTAGGCACTGGCAAGGACTGATGTATCCTATAGCAGATTGTATCAACCGCTATAGCCAAATTGGGGAGCTGAATAATCAACACATAAGTATGATTAAAAATATTCTTAATCACTACCTAAATCGTAATAATATTGATGTTGACAAAATTACCATTGACGTCACCCCAATTTATTCGAGGTCTGCAAACGAAAAAATAAATTGGGAAAGATTTTGTTATGCAAAAGTGGAAAATAAAAAAGTTAATGGTGAAATAAATTTACGAAAATTAAACCATCATCCTTTTAGTTTACATGGTGTAAAAGAATTAAAAGATAAATTCGAGTATGGTCTTACCTACTATACATTAAAATGATATTCCTTTACGATAAAGACTGCGGTTTTTGTACAGATTGGATAAAATTTATGAAAGCCTTTGATTATTCATGTGATATAAATTTTATTCCTTGCCAGGATTATAATATTAACTCAGGAAGAAAATTAAATTGCAAAAGCTCTTCCTATTTTATCTTAAAATCTAAATTAGGTGATAAAATCTATGGTGGCGCAGCGGGTGTTAATCATTTGCTAAGGAGAATTTCAAGCAACAGATTGTTAAAATATTTTGGCTACCTTTATTTGATTCCTCCGATTAATTATATTGAGGATTTTGGTTATTATTTGGTAAAAAATAATCGGAGAAGACTTAGAAAGATCTACAAAAAAGCTAATACGCACAAAAATAATGACTAAAAGTTATTTAATAATATTCAAATTAGTCCAATATGCGATATTGTAGCAGGTGTATATACAGTGAATTAGTTCCCAATATTAGTTTTGATGATAGCGGAGTGTGCAATTACTGTTCTCAAATAGATCAATTGAAGCAGGAATATAAAACCGGCACGGAAGAGGGTAAAATACTATTAAATAATATTGTTAAAAAAATCAAACAAGATGGTAGAAGTTTGGAATATGATTGCGTAGTTGGAATAAGTGGTGGCACAGACTCATCATATTTATTGCATTGGGCAAAAGAAAATTGTTTGAGACCGTTGGCCGTACATTATGATAACACTTGGAATTCAACTGTAGCAACTCAAAATATTAGAAAATTAACTAAATGCTTAAATGTTGATCTATATACCCACGTTGTAAACAATAAAGAGATGGACGATATTTATAGAGCATTTATTATGGCAAATGTACCAGCAATTGATGTGCCTACGGACTTAGCTTTGACTGAAATAATGTATAGAGCTGCATCAAAGTATAAAGTGAAATATATACTTGAAGGTCATTCATTTATAGCTGAGGGTGTTTCTCCAACAGACTATTCTTATTTTGATGGAAAATATATAGAATCAATTCATAATATGTATGGATCGATGCCCATGATCACTTATCCGAATATGAAAATATTGAAGTTTTTATATTGGGTACTATTTAAACGGATAAAAAAAATAAGACCGCTTTGGTATATCAACTATTCAAAAAAAAATGCCATGAATATATTAGCAAAACATTATGACTGGGAATATTATGGAGGTCATCACTTGGAAAATATTATTACTGCCTTTAGTCATGGTTATCATAATCCCGTCAAATTCAAGATTGATCAAAGAAATAATAGTATTTCAGCATCCGTGAGAACTGGTTTAATAAGTAGGGATCAAGGAATCAAGATGTATTCTAAACCTCCAAAATTCGATTCAAATATTCTAGATTACACTATAGATAGATTAGGACTAAACAAAACAGAATTAGAAACAATAATGACCAGTGAAAATAAAAATTGGTATGATTACTCAAGCAGTAAAAAGACTTTTGAATTATTAAGACCACTTTTTTTTATACTGACGAAATATAATCTTGTGCCAAAAAGCTTTTACTTAAAATATTGTTTTCCTATTGAAAGGCAATAATGATTGTCATTGTAGACTATGGAATGGGTAATCTGGGGTCGATATTTAATATGTTGCGACGGGTTGGTTGCAAAAATATGGAAATAAGTTCAGATGCAGAAAAAATTCTGACATCGGAAAAACTTATATTGCCCGGGGTTGGTAATTTTGCACAAGCAATGATAAATTTAAATAAATTAGATCTAATACCAGCATTGCATCACAAAGTCATTAAAGAGGAGGTACCGATTATGGGTATCTGTCTAGGTATGCAATTACTTTTTAATAGAAGCGAGGAGGGTAATTGTAGAGGATTAGGTTGGGTACAAGGCCATGTAGCAAAGTTCGAAAGTAAAAAGTCAAGTTCAAATTTTAAAATCCCACATATGGGGTGGAATAAAATCAATGTAAAAAAAAATGATCCTGTAACAAAAAACCTTAGGAAAGAGAGCAAATTTTATTTTGTGCACTCATACCATGTAATTTGCAGAAATAGAAAAGATGTTTTAATGACAACTAATTACATGTATGATTTTCATTCCGGCATAGCTTCAAACAATATATATGGTTTTCAATTTCATCCAGAAAAGAGTCACAAGTATGGTTACCAAATCTTTAAAAATTTCATGAACATTTAATTGATTCAAAAACGTATTATACCTGTACTACTTTTGTATGATGGAGCACTCGTTAAAACTATAAATTTTAAAAATTTTAATTACATTGGTGATCCAGTAAATACTGTTAGGATATTCAATGAATTACAGGTTGATGAAATTATCATTCTGGATATTCTTGCGTCAAAATTATTTAAAAAACCAGATTATGAACTAATTAAAAAAATAGCCAGCGAATGTTTTATACCATTATCATTCGGCGGTGGTATAAAAGCAGTGAGTGATATCCATAATATCCTAAGTATTGGAGTTGAGAAAGTTGTAATCAATACCCATTCGTTAGTGAACCATACTTTAATTACCGAGTCTGCAAATGAATTTGGTAAACAATGTATAATAGGATCCGTTGATTACAAAATAGACCCGGTAACAAAAAAAAGGTATGTTTTTAATCATACTAATCCAAAAAAAAATAATAAAAATCCCTTTAATTGGGTCAGCGATCTTCATAATTCAGGGATTGGTGAACTATTAATTACCTCTGTTGATCATGAGGGCTTATGGAATGGATATGATCAAGGTTTTCTTAGGGAAATATCAAAATCACTTGAAATTCCAGTCATTGCAAATGGAGGCGCAGGTTGTTTAGAGGATATTTCAGAATTGTTTAATAAAACATTCTGCACAGCAGCAGCTGCAAGCAGTCTATTTCTTTACCAGAAAAAGGGAATGGGTGTATTGGTCAATTTTCCAGAGCAAAAAGATTTTATTAATATCATTAAATAAGTACTAAAGTTAAATGAAAAAAATTCTTTTGATTTGTAATGAAGTAAACAATTTTTTTTCGTTGTTAAGGCATTTAAGAGACAATGAATATGATGCCCATTTATACTTAATGAAAGAGGAAACTGCTCACTATCATCCAGTTGCAGATAGTTATGATGATAGCCACAGAAAATTTGTTCACAAAAGCATTTTTTCAAGATTGCCTTCAGGTTTCTTTAATATTTCAAAAGAACAAATCAAAATAGCACTATCAGGCTATAAATTCATAATTGGCTGCGGACTTGCACCGGCTTATTTAAACAAAGTTGGTTATAAGTTAGATCTTTTTATCCCATATGGTACAGATCTAGAATTTCAGCCATATTTTTATAAGAAAAGTTTTTTCACCAAAAAATTTTTAAAAATTATATGTATGACATATCATCAAAAGTTGGGTATCAGAAATGCAAGATTTGTAATGACATCGGAGGCAAATAATAGTTTTCTTTCCTATTACAAAAATATTAACCCTCTGGGTGAATTTATAAGTGGTACTGTGCCATATATTTATGATAAACAATATTATAAAACGAACTTAAATGATTATATAAAATCATCTAATAATGAGTTAATCAAATCAATTGTCAGGCTTAAAAATTCTTCAGAATTTCTCGTATTCCATCATTGCAGACACCAATGGCATGATAAAGGCAATGATAAACTTTTAAAAGGCTTTAAACAATTTGTTCAACAAAGTAGGGGAATAAATACATCCTTGATATTGTTTGAAAATGGAGAAGATGTTGATAAATCCAAAAATTTAATTAGGGAACTTGAAATTGAAAATTATGTGAAATGGTTCCCAGTGACCTACAGAAAAAATATCATGATCGGAATTAGTCTCTGCGATGTAGGAGTTGCCGAATTAGGAACTTTGAGCTGGATTACGTATAGCACTGTTTGTGAATTCATGTGTATGTCAAAACCGATTATCATGCGCCGTGATGATGAGCTGTATAAGGATAATTACAAATACTTATATCCAGCGCTAAATGCTTCAAATCACAAGGATGTAGGGTCTGCATTAATAAAATTATATAATGATAGACAATTAACGTTAGATATGGGTAAGAAAAGCAAGAAATGGTTTAATAAATATGTTGTTGGAGAAGGATTGGACAAAATAATAAATGCTATTGAATCCTGAAAAAAATAGAGAGATTGATAAATGGGTAAAAGATGTTGTTGATAAAACAATAATTAAAACAAATAAAATTTTATTTAATGATATGAAAAATTGGAGTTTTATTGATCAAAGAGAAATTGTACATAGTTCAAAAAATTTTTTCCAGATACAGGGGCTGGAGGTATCTACAAATTCTGGAAACATAAACAATTGGCACCAACCAATAATCAATCAGTCAGAGATCGGTATCTTAGGAATTATCAAAAAAAAATTTGAAGGCAAATATTATTATCTATTGCAGGCAAAAATTGAGCCGGGCAATATAAATAAAGTACAAATATCACCTACAGTACAAGCAACAAAATCAAATTATAAACAAGTTCACAAGGGCTCTAAACCGCTTTTTGTTGAATATTTTTTAAATGAAAGAAAGAAAATTATTTTAGATCAACTACAATCAGAGCAAGGTGGTAGATTTTTACAAAAAAGAAATCGTAATATCATAATTGAGATAGAAAAAAACATAGAATACCCTGAAAACTATAAATGGTTTACTTTAGAAGAGATTAAAACTTTGATCAGGAAAAATAATTTTATAAATATGGATACACGCTCTGTCATAGCTGGGATAAATGTAAATAAGGAAAGAAAAATTTTAGGGATAGTCACAGAGCAACAGAACTCAATTCACTCAATGGTTGAGGTTTTATCTTGGCTCACAGAACAGAAAGCCAAATATTATATTCAAGTTGAGAAACTTTCACTATCAGAGCTTAACAAATGGGTAGTAACAGAAAGTCAGATTCATCATGTCAATAATAAATATTTTAAGGTAATTGCGGTTAACACAGAGATTCAAAATAGGGAGGTTATGGAGTGGTCGCAACCTATGATACAATCTATTACGCCTGGCATAATTGCTTTTGTGGTAAAAAGAATAAATGGCATTATTCATTTCATAGTTCAGGCTAAGATTGAAGTAGGTAATTTAGATATAATTGAATTAGCACCTACATTGCAGTGCATGACTGGCGATTATAGAGATACTAAGAGTGGTGACTTACCATTCTTAGATTTGGTTTTAGAGGTAAGCAAAAAACATATAATCTACGATACAATGCAGTCAGAAGAAGGAGGTAGGTTTTATAGGGAGGAGAATAGAAACCTTATAATACAGGTGGATGAAGACTTTGATATCAAATTGCCAGATAGATATATTTGGATGACTTATGAACAGTTGCATGATTTTATGATTTTCAACAATTATTTAAATATTCAAGCCCGAAGTCTTCTATCTGCTATTAGAGAATGTTCAAGTGAAATTAGTTAACATTGGAATATTAGGAAATGCAAGCATTGCTAAAAAAAGTATCATTCCCACACTTTTATCAATGCCAGAAAAATTTTCACTCAAAGGAATTGCTAGCCAAAGTTATTTAAACCAAGAGTTTATTTTTGGTAAGGAAATAATTGATTCTTACAATAGTTATTCCAGTTTAATCAAAGATGAAAATATTGACGCAATTTATATACCTCTTCCGAATTCTATGCATGCTGAGTGGATTGAAAAATCATTAGATCATGATTTACACGTGCTCGTAGAAAAGCCTCTTTCAACAAATTTAATAGATGTAAAAAGATTAAATGACATAGCACTACACAAAAATTTAGTTTTGATGGAAAATTTTCAATTCCGTTTCCATAAACAATTATCCTTACTAAAGGATTTACTTAAAAAAAACGAAATAGGTCAGTTAAGGTGTTTAAAATCTTCCTTTGGTTTTCCTCCTCTCGATGATAATGGAAATATACGTTACCAAAGGGCGCTTGGGGGTGGTGCTCTGCTGGATGCCGGTGTCTATCCATTAAAAATATCGTCTATATTTCTCAAAAATGACATATCTGTTTCATCTTCAATACTAAATTATGACGATAAATTAGGGGTTGATATTTGGGGTGGCGGTCATTTAGTTCAAAACAACGGAAAACTCTTTTCTCAAATCTCATTTGGTTTTGATAATTTTTATCAATGTAGTATTGAACTCTGGGGATCTGCAGGTAAGCTATCCGCTGATAGAATCTTTACGGCGCCAGCTGAAGAGAAGCAAATTATAAATCTAGAGAATGGTTCTGGAAGATCAAAAATTGAGGTGCCACCTGATAACCAATTCCTAAATATGTTAAACCACTTTCATAAATTAATTTTCTCAAAAAACTTAAGGAATTCTGAGTACGATCAAAATGTTACCCAAGGTAAACTCATCCAAGAAATGATAGATAAATCAAATGTCTCATAAACCTATTTATGTCACTAAACCATCTTTAGCACCAATTGAAGAATTCTATGAGATTATTAAAAAACCTTGGGATTCCGGAATTTTAACACATAATGGGCCTCTGGTTCAGAAATTTGAGAATGTATTAGCATCTAAACTTAATATTCAAAATTATATCGCTGTATCGAATGGTACTATCGCTTTACAAATGGCGATAAAAGCATTAGGCGTAAAAAACGAGGTGATCACCAGTCCATTTACGTGGATAGCAACAATCAGCGCATTAAAATGGGAGCAATGTAAACCAGTATTTTGTGATATTGATCCACAAACGTTAAACATAGATCCAAATAGAATTGAGGACTGTATTACTGAAAATACTACTGCAATAATGCCTATTCATGTGTTTGGTAATCCATGCGATGTTTTATCAATAGAGAAAATTGCGAAAAAATATCAACTGAAGGTAATATATGATGCGGCTCATGCGATTGGTTCTTTCCATGATGAATCAAGTATCCTTGAATATGGAGATATATCTGCTACTAGTACGCATTCTACCAAATTATTGAACACGGCTGAGGGAGGTGGATGTATAACAAAAAATGACAATCTAAATCAAAAATTAAAGAGGATTAGATTTTTTGGACATGATGAAGAAAAAAATATTGTCCAGGATGGTTTTAATGGTAAAATGACAGAAGTTCATGCCGCAATGGGTCTAGCAAACTTAAAGTATTTTAATGATGTGCTAAAAGACAGGCAGGAAATATATCAGCTTTACATGAGCGAACTTGTAAATCTAAAAGACATAACTTTCCAAAAACACACCTTCGGCAAAAGTAACCACTGCTACTTCCCGGTGATTTTTAAAAATGAAGAGCAACTTTTTAGGGTTAAGGCCGCTTTGAATAAGGAAAATATTTATCCAAGAAGATATTTTTATCCATCTGCGAATACTTTTACTAAAATATTAGACTATGAAAAATGTGAGATATCTGAAAAAATATCGAGAAGGATAATGTGCCTACCGCTTTTTTATGATCTAAATAAGGATATTGTATATAAGATTGTAAAAATAATAAAGAATCATCTTTGAAATTTTTAATTATAAAGCCTAAAGAAAATAAAATACTTATTTAATGGTGAAACCAAGATTTTCTATCAAGGATTATTATAGGATGTACAAGAGTAGGGGTTTAAGACTGCCCGTATATTATTTTTTTGAGAACCACTTATTCGATTTATTAAATAATACAGATACACATAATTGGTTGCCAAAAATTTATTATTCAAAAAAGCCGAAGAATTTCTCAGATGGCATTTTATACATGAGTAGTTGGACATCAGTAATAAAAGACTCCACAAATAAAGCATTGATGATCTTGAAAGAGAAAGGCAATTTTCAACTAATTGATATTGGATGTGGAAAAGGAAAAGTGCTCTGCATCTGGGAGTTGATGTTCAAAAAAAGTAAAGTTAGAATAGTCGGCGTTGAATACAGTGAAGAATTGATAAGAATATCCAAAAAAAATTTGGAAACTCTAAATTCAAAAAATACATCGTTATTTAAAGTGGACGCTCTTGATCTAGACCTAGGCTCAATGGAAGATAATTTATTGATTTACATTTACAATCCATTTAATGAGAATATCTTGTATAAATTTTTAAAAAAAATTGAACCTAAAACTGTTGCTATAGTCTATATAAATCCCATTCATACAAAGTGTTTTAAAAAACATAATTTCAACTTAAACTATGAAAAGAAGGGCTGGCATCCAAATGCTAGCTATAATATTTATACAAATTTTTAAAAATCTTTATTTATAAAAAAGAACTCTATTACCCAGACTATAATTAAAAATCAATTTCTTACCAATCTATGTCAATAGGTATAATGCAGCCTTATTTTCTACCTTATATAGGGTATTGGCAACTATTAAATACGGTAGATAAATTTGTCATTTTTGATGATGTACAGTTCACAAAAAAAGGGTGGATCAACAGAAATAACATATTGGTTAACAGCGAAAAATTTTTGGTTACTATCCCTCTTAAAAAATATCGTGGAAAGAGTAAAATATGTGACATAAAATTAGTTGAAGATATCAGATGGAAAACTAAACTATTAAAAACTATCAAAATATCCTATTCTAGGGCACCCTTCTTTAAAAAAATCTTTCCTTTAATCAAAAAAATCATTGAAAGTGATGATGAAAACTTGTTCTCTTTCATAAATTTTTCTATAGATTTAATCAGTCAATATTTGGGCATTGATAGCTCAAAACTAATTATATCCTCATCTCTCAAGATTAGTAAAAATTTAAAAGGAGAAGAAAGAATTATTTCAATTTGTAAAAAATTGAAGGCTAATAGTTATTACAATCCCATAGGTGGTTTAGATTTGTATGATAAAAAAACATTTAGAACGAACGGGATTGAACTAAGCTTTTTGAGACCTAATGTGGTAAGATATAAACAAAAAGATAATAATTTTATATCTAACCTATCCATCATTGATGTGATAATGTTTAACTCCGTTCCAAGGATAAAAAATATGTTAAATGATTATCAGTTAGTTTGAAAGTTCCTGATAATATAATTGGAATCTGGGGGGCCCCTAGGTCGGGAACATCTTGGCTAGGGCAGATTTTTAACAGTTCGCCAAATACTCTATATCGTTACCAACCATTATTTTCATACAAATATCGAAATAGATTATCAAAATCATCCACAAAAAAAGAAATAGAAGAATTTTTTTCTGATATAATTAACACCGATGATAACTTCGTAATTAATGGATTAGCATCAACTAAAGAGATTAGCTTACTTGACTTTGACAAATCAATAAATCCAACACATTTAGTTATGAAACATGTTAGGTACATGCAAGTAATAGAAAATTTGATTTTGAGGACTAATAACCTAAGAGTTGTTGCAATAATTCGCCATCCATGCGCAGCTATAAATTCTTGGCTGAAATCTCCAAAAGAATTTAATCCCAAATGGAATATTCACGATGAATGGGTTTTTGCAAAAAAGAAAAATGAGGAAGATCCCAATCAATATTTTGGATATAAAAAATGGAAGGAAACGACAATCTTATTTGAGAGACTAAATCAAAAGTACCCCAAAAATTTCACAATAATAAAATATTCTAAATTATTATCCAATACACATGGTGAGATTATAAAACTTTTTGGAAAATTAGACTTAGAAATTTTCGACGTAACAATTGATTTCATTGGTAGAAGTAGTTCAATGAATTTTGATGATAGTTATAGTGTTTTTAAAAAGAAAAATAATGATAATAATTGGAAAACAGAATTATACCCTTTAATTATTGAAAAAATAATAAATGATTTATCAGGCACTTCTTTAAATAAGTATTTATAGTTATTGAAAATTAGAAATTTCCAACGTAGTTATTATGATTCATCTGTTAAAGAATATGTAAACAGTGTACCTAAATTCCCAATGGTTAGTGTATGCATTCAGGCATATGAACATGCATTATATATAGATGAATGCATTCAAAGTGTATTATCACAAAAAATTGATTTTGAAATTGAGATATTGATTGGTGAAGATCTTTCATCAGATAAGACAAGAGAGATATGTATCTCATATGCAAAAAGATACCCTAAATTAATTAGGCTCTTTTTACATGATAGAAGTAATAACATAAAAATAAATAATATCAGTACAGGAAGATTTAATCTTCTGTACAATCTTGCCTCAGCCAATGGCAAATACATAGCACTCTGCGATGGAGATGATTACTGGAAAGATGAATATAAACTTAAAAGTCAATTAAAAATTTGCCAGCAGAATGATTATAGTGTTGTAGTTTCAGATTATTTTTATCAATATGGAGAACAATTAATTAACCCTAAAAAATTATCATATTCTCGACACTGTGATTATGTAAAACTATTAGCTTATCATATACCAGAAGACATTTATCATTTTAGCCATACTAGTGCATTATTCTTTGATAGAAAATTATTAGAAAAAATATTTTGTGAATCTTGGATATATAAAGCTTGGGGATTAGATACAATTCTCACACCGCTATTTTTCGAATATGGTAATATATATTATTTAAATAAAAAAACGGTAGTTTATAGAATTAGAAAAGGCGGAAACAGTAGCATCAAAGAACAAGGGTTTGGCGATATTCATAAATTCAAATATATTCAATTTACTGCGCTAAAAAACAAATATCCTATCTTCAAGAGGAATATAACCTATGAGCAGAATATAGCAATGATTAAATATTTTACACGCTCGCTTGATTTTTCTATAATCAGATATTTTTTGATTAGTATGTCTTTTATGTTAAGTAAGGGTAATATCAAATTTCTTAAAAACGAATTAAAAAAAATGATTCAAAATTCACGAAATAAATTGCAAGATTACATAAAATATTAGTATGTGTGGAATTTTTGGAGAATTTGGTTATAAGGTCTCAGATATATCTCATTTTAGA
>PAOZ01000032.1 GCA_002708695.1 Methanobacteriota archaeon
GGTTTACAAAGACGATTGAAAATCTCCTTGTTTGGAGCATCTACACTGATGTAAAGTTGAGTAGGTAGAGTGTCTAGTCTCTCAATTACTTTCGGTAAACTTCCATTTGTGACAAGGAATGTGGATACACCATGTTGGTGACAGATGTCCAAAAATTCTGCAAGTCTAGAGTAAAGTGTAGGTTCTCCATTTAGACTGATTGCAACGTGTTTTGGATTCTGAGCTTCTTGCCACTTCTCTAAAGGAACACTCGGATGTCCTTTGAATCCAGTTAGTAATCTTCGATGAGCTCTAACAGATTCATAGAACAACATTTCAGGATCGGTGTTAACCTTGTTGAGTTTTTCAGAATGTGGTTCTCTCCAGCAGTATGTACATGCTAAATTGCAAGTATCTACATTTGGAGCCATTTGCATACAGCCACTACTTTGAATTCCGTAGAACGTGCCTTTGTAGCAAGCTCTGTCATTCTTGAGGCTCTCTTTCGTCCAATGGCAAACTTTCACTCCACCATGTTCGCCTACAAGATGGTAGGATTGCTTTTGCAACTTAGCAGCGATGATTGGTTCAATCTTCGTCACTGGGCTTTGCATTGTACTGCCTCCTAGACCGCGGGTCCCGCAGCGGGGTCGGGTCAGGCAGCCTCATGGTTTCCGACTTCACCCTTGAACGCATCGACAATACAAACACATTTCATAGCAAGTCTGTTCGAATCAAACATGGCAAGGCTCGTAGTGGGTGGTGGATGTTTTTGGTGTATCGAAGCAGCCTTCAAGGGACTTAGAGGTGTGAATTCCTTGACTTCTGGTTATGCTGGAGGACATGTAGAGAATCCCACTTATGAGCAAATTTGTGGAAAGAAAACAGGTCATGCAGAGATTGTTGATGTTAATTATGATGAAAACGTAATTGATTATGCAACGTTACTTCGTGTATTCTTTACTGCTCACGATCCAACCCAATTAAATCGTCAGGGAAATGATATTGGCCCCCAATATCGTAGCATTATTTTCGTAGACGGTGAAGTAGAATTAGAATCTCTAAATCAAGTTCTAACAGAGGTGGGTGATTGGTTCAGTAATCCAATTGTGACAGAAATTGCCAATTTATCAGATCATATTGTCTATCCTGCAGAAGATTATCACCAGGATTATTTTGCAAATAACCCTCAGAACCCATATTGTTCATTCGTCGTAGCTCCAAAAGTACTCAAGGTTCGAAAGAAGCACTCCGAACTGTATGAATCTTGAATTATCATTTGGTCAGGTTAATATGTGACCATTGAAATGTAGGGATATGAACGAAATAAAAACAAGACCGGCGACGGAAGTTGACTTGGTTATTCCAAATGACAGTCATATGATGAATCCAAGTACCGATTCATCGCCATACATCTTACAGGATGTTCTTGTCGATGGCCATCGAGGTAAAGCAGGAGTCGGAGCATTAGGAACTTGGAGCGATAGGATTCTATTGGTATTTGACCCACCTCATCCAAAATATGGGAAAGAATGGGCGACGAAGTACTTTCTTTTCGATGAAAAGAAACCAGGATTAGTTCGATGGGGTCATTATGGGGAATCGTTCCAACTTGAATTGATTGAAAATCAGTCATAGATTGGCACGCCTTCACAGCAGGCTTCCACTACTCTGTGACATCTTGGACATTCCATATGCTGTTTTCGAGGGACTGCACTCCCTCTATAACCGCAAGAGCAAATCAAATTAGCACAATGGTCTGTATCCATGAAGAATCCACAAATAATTCAGGACTTATTTATTCGCAGAAGAAAAAAGCAGAGATTGAAGTTCTGATAGGTTAGAACGAGGCCATGGCGGCGGACCGTCCAGAGGCATGGACATGGCATCTTCTCGGTTTGGTCAACCCAGGAATTGTGTTTGCTGGTAATCTGGTTGGCGGAATTTGGGTTGCAGCTGGTGTTGTGTATATGCTCGGATTGGGACCTATTCTCGATGTATTATTTGGAAAGGCTGCACGACCGAAACCGCCTAGAGAATCTGGCCTTCCATTCGAAACATTGCTCTATGTACATGCATTTGTTCAATTTACTGTTCTTGGCAGCCTCCTCTATCGTGCATCGATTGATGGTTCTAGTTGGACGATGTGGGTAGCAGCCATCAGTACTGGAATTAGTTCTGGAGTTTCAGGAATTATTGTTGCTCACGAGTTAGGCCATACAAAGCCGAAGTCATTTTCTTGGTGGGTTGCTCGTCTAAATCTTCTTTCTGTATTGTATCTTCATTTTACTACTGAACACAATTTCACTCACCACAAGCATGTTTCTACAGAAGCGGATCCTGCAACTGCTCGATATGGCGAGTCAGTTTGGCGATTTGTTTTGAGAACAGTTCCAGGGCAATTTTTTGATGCCAAAAGTGTTCATGATCGAAAAGGACGTACCGGTTTCAAAAACCCTGTATTGAGGGGTTTCGTTTTGGAGATAGCAATGGTAGCTGGCATGTTCTACTTTGTAGGACAATGGATTACAATAGCGTTCTTGCTTCAAGCGGGATTTGCGATATTCTTGCTAGAATACATCAATTATATTCGCCATTATGGATTAAAGAGAGAGATACGAGAAAAGCAAACAGAATTGCATTCTTGGCAATCTGAAGAGCGCTGGTCTCGTTGGACTTTGTTAGAACTCACCCGACATCCAGCTCATCATCTAAAGGCGAGTGATCCATTTTGGAAACTACAACCATACGAGAATGCACCAACTCTTCCGAGTGGTTATTATGGGTGTTTTTGGATTGCATTGATCCCTCCATTATGGAGGCGATTGGTTCATCCAAGAATTCCAAAACAGTTCATTCCGAATTAATTCATTAAAGTGAATGTTCATTCAACATGACCTCTTCCTAGGCATATGGAATGGGCCCTCGGACCCTTCTCATTCAGTATCCCTCCTGCTGATGCTTGGGCATTTTACGTGTACATGGTCATTGTTGGTTTTGTGATTCGTTATTTCTTAGTAATGCGTCCAACCCTTTCACTTATCAAAAAATATAATCCAGAGGTTCGCAATATTATTCGTGCAATATTTTCAATTAAGAATGTGTTTGGATTGAAAGGCATTGAATCATTTTTGGTTCGAGAATCGTTCACTCTAGTTCTCCCAGGTGTTGCAGCTTTAACGATTAGATTGTCCTTAGGAAATCCTCAGGGCGTAGGATGGAATGATACCCGAATGTATCTGATGGCCGGCTTTGCTGCACTATGGATAATTGCTGAGTTTTATCGTAGCATGTCAACACGTAGAAAGGTGCTGGAAATCCATGAATTGAATATTCCTCCTTCTGTTGTGAAAAATGGTTTAGGAGCACTTCGTTGGACTCGTTCTGCTTTGGGTTCCGTTGCTACCATGAACGTTGCAGAGGAGGATAATGCGGTTGAAGTTGTGAAGAACCATGCTCGTTCTCTGTTCTCTAATCCCTTGAAACTCAATCCATTCCACACTGCAAAGGCTGCAGTAAAAACAGTAGGTGCTGCCGCTCGTGATTTAGCGAGTATGGCAGCTGAGAAAGTTGATGCTCAAGCCCAACGAATTGTTGATCAACAAATCAAGTTTGATTGGGGTGCATTCATTGTGGATATGACAATGTCATTATTCCCATTGATTGTAATCTATGGATTGCTACCGATGCTTTCCTGATTTTTCATAAATCGTCTTTCCTTTGGCAACATCAATACCACCCATACGATTCCAGATAGAACTTGTAAGAAAGCGAACAACTGAATTCCTTCCCTCAATGTAATTTCAGTATATTCTAGCATCAAACTAGCTGCCAATGTTGAGAGACCATTGAATGTCGTCATTAGCAAGAAATCTGTACTGAACAATCGACCACGCCACTCATCATCGCTTCGTTCCTGAAGGAGGACTGTGGAAAGAACCCAATTAATTGCACTAGAAGCATGGCCTAGCACTACAATTACGGCAATCCAAGGAGACCATTCTATGAATCCAATTACAACATATGCAATTCCACATATGCTAACTAGAGAACCCAAAAGGAAAGGCCAAAGATTTCGATTCTTGAACACATATCGAGCAAAGATTGGCCCTAACCCTGTACCTAGGCCTCTAGCGGCAAATAAAATCCCGATTCCAGCTGCTAAATCTCCCATTGCAATTTCATCGCCAATTAAGACGAGCATGTAGACTAACCCTCCACCAAAAACTGCCCAAAGTGCCTTGGCGGTAACGATTCGACTCACATGAGGTTTTGAAAGAATAATTTGGAATCCTTCAACAATATTTCCTCCTGTATTTGCCCAAAATCCTCCAGGTTTGGGTTGAAATGGCTCTTGAGGAATTGTGATGGTAGAATACATCAGCCCCCCTATAAGGAAACAGATTGCATTGATGATGAAAGCCATCTCAACTCCATATGCTGAAACGACAAATCCACCAATACTCGCACCCAAACAAAGAGCAGCACTCCAAGTAGCGCTGTTCAATGCGTTTGCAGTTAACAATTCATTTTCTTTGGTAACATTCGGTATTGAGGCACTTTCTGCGGGGATGAAAACTGCATGTAAAGCCATCAAGAGTGCAGAGATAGCATAGATTAGCCAAACTTCACTTTCATCATCTACAATCAATAAGCATAGTACTGCAACTGCAGAGAGTAGATTTGACCATATCATGATTCGTTTTCGACTGAATCGATCTGCCAACATTCCAGTGAATATTTGAGGAAATGCCATTGAAAACATTCGAATTACAAACAACAATCCAATTCCTAATTCTGATTCAGTTAATGTATAAATTAGGACAAATAAGGCAACTGTACTGAACCATTCTCCCATCATAGAAATGGCAAGCCCCATCCATAATCGTCGAAATGTTGGATTATTTTTTAGGAGTTCAAGAAAACCCACTTCTCTTTGCAACTTGACGACATCTTGTTGCAACTCCATGTTAATGTCGCGATGTCCGTCACCTATCATCTCTCGCTCTAGTCCAATGCCAATTGCTATGGATGTGGTTAGGTTCGAACTTCTATGGATGACGACCGTTTAGTTTGGATTGACTTGGAAATGACGGGGCTAGATCCTGAAGAGAACCGTATTATTGAGATTGCAACAATCGTTACTGATGGACAACTAAATATCGTCGCAGAAGGTCCTAATTTGGTAATTCATCAACCTGAAGAAGAGTTAGGAAAAATGGATGATTGGAATGTTTCACATCATACTGCCAATGGTTTGATTGAGATGGTTCGAGACTCAGAGATTGATTTAGCGTCTGCTGAATCTCAAACTCTTGAATTTTTGAAAGAACATTGTATAGAAGGGAAATCACCTCTTTGTGGAAATACGATTGGTCAAGACCGTCGCTTTCTTCGAAGATATATGCCTATACTGCATTCTTTTTTCCATTATCGATCTGTCGATGTCACCACAGTCAAGATTTTGATGGACCAGTGGTATGATTTCCCTCCTTATCACAAGAATGACGGACATAGAGCCTTAGATGATATTAGAATGAGTATCAAGGAATTGCGACATTATCGGAAACACGGATTTCGAGAGGAAGAATAGTTAATTCAAGCATCTTTGATTTCATCCCATCCTATTGGTGTTCCTCCATCGTCAACAAGAACTACGTTGATTCCAACTCCCGTTCTGTGGAAAGCAATGAGTTCCAATCCATGGATTCTATGTCCTGTTGGAGCTCTTCCCAACACTTGTTTTTCTTGTCTTTCTTTGCGAACTCTAGCCCATCCTCTTCTCCCAATTGCATCTACATTGTCAGCTCTTTGAGCAGCTTCTTCAGGTTGTAGAGGTCTTCTAACACCATCTACTTCGTCAAACCAAGGAAGCGGGCCTGATGGACTAAATTGAATTCCGAGAATCATATCTACTCCGCTGGTCCATTGAGCAGCATCAGCATCTGCTCCAGAAGGAATTGCTACAGCATTCGGATGAGTGTGTAACCAGTGAGTGAATCTGCTGCCTCTTCCTCCTCGTTCCTGAGCGAAAATATCGTCAACCCATTCTTCTGGAATGTGATGGACAGAGAATGAATCACCTCTATTCACAAGATGTGGCTCTCCCAAAACCAATCCTTCTCCTTGGTGTAATTGTTCACGATAATCTGAACCAATGAAGGATTCGTGAATGTTTGGATTATGTTCTAAATTTTGATTCGGATCGAAACCAACCAATATTTCGTCAGGAAGTGATTGAAAGGACCAATTTAGTACAGTTTCTAGATGTTTTAATGGTAGTAGAATCAGTCCGACGTATCCGTCTTTTTGTTCATATGATTGTCGATTATAGGCCATTGCAGCATCGATTAGCCATGCTTCGACCATGGTACTCCCACTCGCGAAGCACTAATGAGGCTTCAACCCCGCAAGCAGTTCGGTCATCGGCATGGCGAGGAAGAAGAAGAGCGGATTTGGCAAGTTCATCGGGAGCCTTGGAGGCAACCCGTATGACCGATTAATGGGTCAGTTTGAGCGGACTGTTAAGCAGCATGAAGATGATGACGAAGAGTTGGCCGATGAATTGGATCGTTTTGTTCGGATTGCCCGCCGAAGATTCGATGAAGGAGAAATTGATGATGAAGAACATGACCTTCTAATGGAAGAAGTTGAAGATGTTCATCCAGCCGGTAAAACATATCCTCGTCTCGGAGATTCAGGAGATGAGTTCTATGATTCAGATGATGTTCCCGATGCTCCTGAATTAAAAATTGGAAAGAATGTTGATTTAGATGATTTGCTTTCTAGTTCTGATCGTTCTCAAGGTTCCTGGGGGACCAGTGAGTATGATGAATATCGAGAACGAATGGCGGCTGAATTCAAGCGTGAATCAGATGAAGCAATCGCATCTGGAGATCATCAAATGGTTACTGCTCAAGACCCAGGGGGGGGCCGAGTTTTTGCAGATGATGAAGATGAGGCAGAAGAGACCAAGAGAAAAATCATGGTTGAAGAAGGAATCATCGATGAAGAAGAGGAACAGGAAGAATCCGACGATGGAATCGAAGTTGATGAAGATGGAGTCGAATGGTGGGAAGATGAAGATGGCCAGTGGTGGTATCGTCCTCCTGACGAAGAAGATTGGTATGCCTACGATGAATAAGTAATGCATTCTTATTCTTCAGAAGTTGCATTCCACCAAGGTGGAACATTGAACCATTCATCTGCATTTTCTCCTCTTTCAGTTATTGGTAATCCAAGAGGTTGTTCCCCTTGTGAAATGGTCATTCCAAATGTAGAACAAGGACTAGGCAAGTAATCTTCTCCCGATTCTGATATTACCAATTCAATGGAATGTCCTACAGGAACTCTGACATCCATTGGATTGAATTCCATCAACATTGTATATTCTGAAAGTGGTGCTACTGCTTCAGATTCGTAACCGCCTGCACGGTATCTTACATCCATGGTTGCATGGCCAAGTCTTAGATTTGCAGTTGCATCGTTCATCGTTACGAATAACTGTCCTCCATTACAAAGACCAGTACTGGCTTTCACATGAAATGTAGGCATTCCTTGAATGTGAGTATCTTGTTCCATAGGAGGGGAAGTGAATGTTACAGATGATGTAGCAGATACACTTGAACCACCACTTGAATCCCATGAATTCACATCGAAAATCTCCCATTCCATGTCCTCTGGAGGCCATTTTTCTTCAACATGCCATTTTCCATCATTCGTCTGCACTTGGGCATGAGCTGCGGGTTCCTCACCATTGCCTTTGAGATAATACTCAAACCAATTATACATCTCAATGGCCCAATCCATTCGACTCATGTTTGGATATGCTTCTTCTCCATAACCTGTTCCTAGAGTGCCATGAATTTCGGGTTGATCTGGATAATTATGTGCCCATTGTCCAGCAATAACTCGAGTATGTATTCCTGCTTCGTTCAACATTTGATAAGTTGGAAATGCATGGTATGGATCTACATTCCAATCTTGTAGGCCCCAAACAATGTATACACTCCCCTGATAATTGTCGATTACATCTTGGAGATGATATCGTTCATCCCAATAGTCATTCCATTCATCTCCTCCTAATCCAGCTCCCGCCCATGTTGTAAATGGACTGACAGGCCCAATTACATCATCAGAACACATTCTCATATCGTCTTCTGTAGCATCTGCTGTAGCCCCTTCGTACAATGCATCGTAAAGCATTGCTCTAGACTCACTACTTCCATTTCTGTAGAACATTTGTTGGACACCGATACTTCCAGAGATTGGAACTATTGTTTTCAGATTTTCAGAAGGATTCTGGGCCGCTTCCCAATTAGTAGTACCTGCGTATGATTTGCCCATCAATCCAACATTTCCGTTACTCCATTCTTGGGTACCTAGCCATTCGACTGCTGCTTGAATTCCAGTTTGTTCCCCCAATCCTTTGACATCTTGGCAGTGGGTAGACTGACCAGTTCCGAATGTAGAGACTTGGGCAAGCGCATATCCATGTGGGACAAATTGTTCCAAAACCCATGCTCCTACTCCTCTATCTGGAATTGTATTTGGATTCGAATCCTCTCCAACAATTCCTTCTCCACCAAAATCATAGTATGGATGAATTGTTGCAATAACAGGAACAGTAGTTCCTTCAGGTACATCCGGAAGCCAGAGTGCTACGTGCATCAGGGCAGGACCAGGAAATCCAGCATCTTGTTCAGATGCAGGTAATTCAACTTCCACAAAATGTTCTGTTGGACCTGACCAATTGTAAATGCCAGCTTCTGGAAGTTGACTTCGCTCTCCTGTTAAATTCAGATCCATTTCCCATCTTGATTCTAGGGGGACTTCCCACCAATTTCCTTCGAGTGGGTCTTCTTCAGTCATTGAGTGACCTCCATCCCAAATCATGGATAATAATAGGATTAGTACAGTGAATCCAGCAGTAGCAATTGCGGCTAAATTGAGTTGTATTTTTTCTCTTTGAAGTGCATGCAAATCAGATACTGTATCAGAGGAGAGAATCACTGCCTCGGGGGGTTCCGCAGTATCGGACATGAATCTCCCATCCCTTCACACATCAAGAGTCTGACGATAGGGGACCAACCTCTATGTCAACAACTCTATGATCCCAATGAGGAGCATATGACTTGATTTTTTTCGATTCTACAATCTGAATACTTCGATCAAAAATTGACAAACGTTCTACAACTTCTTTTTCCCATTTTTGTGGACTGTTTGTAGAGGATACACCATGAACATGCAACATTCCACCGTTGTTTTCTAATGCTTGAATTGCAGTTTCTATTCCATCCCACGGTTGTGGAAGTAGACCTAGAACGACTCTGTTGAATTTTCCATGCAGAACATTTCCATGTGAACGATTGTCACCTTCTAACACTGTACATCGATTTTCAACATTATTTTGTTCCAAGCCTCTTTTCAGGTCTCTTAGTGCATTGGGATTCCATTCAGTAGCAGTAACATGTTTTGCTCCACCTCTTACCAAGAGTGGAAGAGTATAATATCCTATTCCGGCGTATAAATCTAGAACATTTTCTTCAGATAAGTTCAGGTCCCCCATTCTTTTTCTTTCATTTAGATTGCCTTGAGAGAACATACATTCAGTGATTCGATATACAAATTTTACACCATGTTCTATTCGGATTACATCTGGATTAGTACCGACCAATAATTCAGCAGTACTTTCTCTTTTTTCACCTCTAATTTCTCCTTTTCGAAAAAGGCGATTTACGTTGAGCACTTTTGTAATTTCATTCCATAATAGGTTTCTATCAATTGAATCCCATGTTGGTTTTGAAAATGCATTTAGTGGAAGCAATGCAACGTCATCAAACCGTTCCCATCTTTTTGGTAAATCATCAATCAACCCATCAATTACTTCTTGATTCTGATCTTTGAATAAAGTTTGAACCATGGTTTTGAGAGCATTTTTTGGTACCTGTTCCACCCCTTCCACCAACTACTCCTAGTGGCAACTGCATTATAGGATAGGAGCACAGCCTGTGGCTGATGGATAGGAGTTTGCCCCTCGTTAGAACTGGAATTTTGATTCCAATTCTTCTTCTTGCATCATTGACTCCACTGGTTGTAGCAGATCCTCCACCAGGGACCTCAGAGGTTACGAATACCATTTGTGATGAGATTCCTGGAACTGGGATAGCATATTCTCCTAGCCATTCTACTATCTGTGATGATTGGACTTGGTCAGATGATGATACTCCTGGATCTAATTGGGTTGTATCAGAATATGCAATAGAGATGGATTCACTTACTCAAATGTCACTCGATATGGAGTTCGCAATTTATGAGTTCAACCGTACTCTCCTAAATTTAGAAGATTTAGATCTTGGAGGAAATAGCACTGATGATGATGGAATTCCAGCAGACTATATCAGGAATTATTTCCAATTACCTACTCCAAGTGGTTCTGATGTAAAGGAAACTCTTCGAACTGAAATGGGAGAAATTGTTGAAGATACTTTGGCCTCAGCCTTTGGTTCTTCGACAGGTGTTTCAGTAAATTATGTTTCAAGTATTGGAGTCGCTGGAGCCCCAATCGTTTGTAGTGATGACCCAGGAGGAGATTCAGCAGACGAAGATGCAGCAGTTAGTGAGAATGCATACTATCCTCCAGTTTGTCTTCGAGTGATAATTACTGTAAATGTTGATCCCTCTACATTCGGACTTCCAACTGCATCTGGAGGAGAAATGGAGCGATTATTTCGCGGGTTATTGACAATGGGTGGAACTGCATCTACTGAATTTTCCTTGCTTGCAGAAGAAGGACATCTAGTCTCGTACGATATTTCTCCCCCACCATATGCAAATTTTGAGATTATTGATGATTTTGGGACACCCGTTAGTCGAACAGAAAATCTGTATTCGTATACCTCTGGAATCTGGATATTGGATAATACAGGGGCATCTAGCGGAGATGGTACGATATATGATGATGCTGAAATTAAGATTTCAAGAAGAAACACATCAACAAGGTCAGTGGAATTTTCTTCCACAGATACTTCAATGGATATTCAAATGACAGTAGATGCACGCGATGAAGCAAACAGTGTTGTTACTTTGGGTATAGATCTAAATTATCTTGATACTTCTCTTCTAGATACATGGGGCATTCAACCATTCAATGAGGGAGTAGATCTCCCTTGGATTACTTCTGATGGTATTCGAATGCTTCAGGAATTTGGATATGTAGATCTCCAACAACTTACGGGCATGCTTCCGTTAACTGATGTTGCTAACTCCTTTGCAGAACAAACTGGTAGTTCTGTTTCATTTAGTGAAGTTTCATTTACGCCTCCCAGTGATTCAGGAGGATTAGATTTCACTCATACTGCCTTGGTCACTTGTGCTGAGATTTCACCAACAGGATTCTGTGTAGAGGGAGCTAATGCAATGAATGGAACATATCCAATCATGTTGGAATCTAATTCGACTCCAATTAATTTGGACGTAATCGATCTTGCAGTTCGTCTGATTAATGAGACAGATGAAAATGGAGATCCATTGGATGTTAGTTTCATTGAGAAAAATGATTTAGCAAAAATTCTCAATGTTCTTAGTGTTTCCAAGGAAGTAAATCCTGATATTTTAAGCAACTACATCCCTGATAGTTTTCCTTCAACAGACATTACGTTAACCATTCTTTTACCTACTTGGGCCAGATCAACTGGGGATGTTCCAGATCGTTTGGAATTGGTTTATCGGCATCAAGGTTCGAATCCAGAGAATCTTGGACTAACTGGCCCAGTACCGTGGGATTGGGAGCATGCCCTATGTTATGAAACAGTCAATTGTTTGGATACTAGTCCCGATGTTTTCTGTAAGTCAGATTGGGCAACTTGTATCAAGGTAGAGGTGGATGTGGATTTGTCTGGATTACGAATATTGGAATTTAGTGGCGCCATAGAAGCAGATATTGAAGCATCTGTAGAACTACATGTGCATCGAATTGGAGTTCCAATTCAAGCAAATGAATTTGATATGTTGACCTTTGAATCCATTCCATCAGATCTTATTCGACATGTTATTGCAATTGGAGATAGGAGAGACGGCGGATTAATCGCTGGTCTTGGATTCAATACTGATATTCCAATTGGTGATTCAAATCATACTTTGGAGATTTCTAATTCTGGTTTTCAGAATTTCTCTGTTGCGATATCTGATGAAATAGCTAGAACAATTGAAGAAACAAACATCGAAATTCAAGAGATGGTAGATGAAGCCTCTGGAGATTTACAAGATCAAATTGAGGCACAAGATTTACCCGCTGAATTTAATGGAATCAAAATAGATCTTTCGGGGATTCGTTTGATAGCAGAAATAGGAGAATTAACTGAAGTAACCGGAAATGAACTCAGTGATGAAGAACCAATTGTTATTGGAGCATCTTTGGAGAAGATGACTGTAAGATTGGGAATAAATAGCAATCAGGAATTGGCTTTTGTGACTTCGCCAGCTCAGGTTACAGCACGAATTGCAGAATCATTAGCATCATCTTTCTTTGATTCCAGTGCGGCGAATTCAGGTATGAGAGGATTTACTGCACCATTAATTGAGGAAGAGATTCCAGCTGTTGGCGATGATGTTGAAGGAATGTTAGTGAGCCCAAGTATCAAAATTGAATTGGGTTTCCCACGTGGACTCGGAGTTTCCGAGTTTTCTAGCTCTAATGGAAATGCAGAGGTTGAATTAATCGATGGACGACAACATTTGACCTATATTCTACCTCTTTGTGATTCTGATCCTTGTGAAGAAACTACAGACAGAGTTTCATTGGGATTTGTTCTTGGTTACGAATTTATTTTGATTGAATTAATGCCTTATTTGACAGTTATTTTGGCGCTGATTACGTTGATAATATTTAGACGAAGTTCTAAGAGAGCAAGGAAGAAGAAGAAACTTGCAGATGAAAAGAAACGTGCTAAATTAGCACAACAACAGAATACTGCAGAGGTGTTATTGGATGACATGAATCTTCCACCTCCTGGTGTTGATTGGGAATCTGCAGGCGGATGGGGAGAAGACCCCTGGGAAGACCCATATGTTGACCCCGCAGAAGTGTTCATGCAGGGAAGAAAAAGACGTTGAATCAATTTAGATGTTCAATGATTCTTTTAGCCATTTGATTTCCGATTCCAGGTACGTTTTTCAATTCTTCCAATGTAGCGTGATTTATTCCTTTTCTTCCTCCAAAATGCCTCAATAAACTCTGAAGTTTTTTAGCGCCCAATCCTGGAACGTTTTCTAATGGATCTTTGATAGAAGAACTTGATCTTCGTTTCCGATGGAATTTATTGACAAATCGATGTGCTTCGTCTCTTGCTAAAGTGAAAAGTCTCCCCCGTCTATCCAAGAGAATTGGGTCTCTTTCGGGCAAGAATAGTGTTTCTTCTTTTTTTGCAAGTGCGGCATAATTGATTTCGTTTTCTAGGTTCTTTTCAATCAATAAATTCTTCATCATGTTCAGATGTGTTTCTCCTCCATCCAATAGTACCAAATCAGGCCAATCACTTTGTTTGTTCAGCCAACGAGCAATGATTTCTTTCATCATTTTAAGATCATCTTTAGCAACTGATTTAACTCTGAATGTTCTGTATTCCTTTTTGTATGGTATTCCCTTTCTCAGACTAATACATGCACCTACTCTTTCTTCTCCTTGAAGTTGAGCCATATCGAAACACACAACATAATCCAGACTTTCAGTATCAATTAATTTTGAAGCATCTTCAACGGCCATTTTTTCTAAATTTGTGGATGTTTTTCCTTTGTTCATATCTATATGGAATTTAGCATTCGCATCTGCCATCTTTCTGAGTTTTGCTAAATCTCCTCTTTGAGGAACACGAATTTCAACAGGCCCTCCTCTTCGTTCAGACACCCAATGATTCATCCAATCAGAGACTGGAGAGGGCACGAGCAGTCTTCTTGGTGGCCTTCTAGATGCGTAGTGTTCACTCATTACCAATGAAATTGATTCTCCAATATCTCCTCTGTGAATTAATGGATATTCAACCTGCCCTTGAATCATTCCTTCTTTCGTATGAAGAATGACAATCATCCCCCTGTCTCCTACTGAATGGAATCCTACTGCATCACAATCCTGATAGAATCTAGAGTGAATGATTTGTTGAGAAATAGTTTGTTGAACAGCAGCGATAAGATCTCGACTCTTTGCTGCAGCTTCATATCGTAGATTATTGCTATGTTCGTCCATCTCTGATTGTAGGTTTTTAATGAGCATACCAGCATTCCCATCTAGCACTGATTTTACTGCATTAATTCGTTGTTCATATGTCCCCTTATCTTCTGATTCAATGTATCCAAAAGGGAGGTTGTTTCGTTCATCTCTGATTCCAAAGTGTCTTCTAAGTAGTTGGATTACTCTTTTTGCTGCTCTAGCATCTGGAAATGGACCCCATTTTGCAGCATTATTTGGAGGATGTCGAGAATACATTATTCTAGGTATTTCTTCAGATGTGATGGCAATAAATGGATATGACTTATCATCTTTCAATAGAGAATTATATCGTGGTTTATGCTTTTTAATCAATTGTCTTTCTAGCATCAATGCTTCACTTGGATTTTGAGTAACAATATAATCCACTTCATCCGAATTGTTTACTAAATCAGGAATCATTTGTCTATCTGGATTATTTGAAAAATAAGACCGAATTCTTTCTTTTAAGATGGTCGCTTTTCCAACATACATCACTGTCCCGTCGGTTTTTTTGAACATATATACCCCAGGTTTCGCCGGGAGTTGAACGTCCCCTCCATCTACGGGCATATTGATGCGAGGAGTGTGGGGACTCAAGAACTCCCGCCTTCCTGCTTAGGTCATGGGGCTATCCCTCCGAGACCGACTTCTGAAGTTGCTTTGTGAGCAATCTGAGTCGCTTGTGAGTGCTTGGGACGTGCCTCGAATTGCATCATTACCTGGGCTCAGTGAGCGGTTAGGAGTTGTCAGATCTGCTCTCCATGGCCACATAAAAATTCTACAAGAGGATGGTTTGATTGTAACTCGACAAGCGCATGTTATCGAGGGCGGTTCTCGAAAAAGAACGGTTATTCATCCAACTACCGAAGGCAGAAGAAAAGCATCATCTTTTATTGAAGAGGAAAAATCATCATTAGGAGAAATATTTGGTAATCCCCCCAATTTGGTAGAAATTGTTGGCAGAGAAGAATCCATGACCTCTATTTTGAATAAAATGATAGAGGGTGAATCCATAATACTCACTGGACTTCCAGGTATAGGAAAAACTGCATTTGTTCGAAGTTTAGCCAGTTTATTGATGAATGAGGGAAACACGATTCGTTGGATGAGATTTGATTCAGATTCAGATGTTCCTATAGTTGGAAAAACAATAATTGGTGAAGATTCTCCAACAACATCTGATGCAATTGTAGGTATGTTGCCTCCAAATGATATCGTTATTTTTGATGA
>PAOZ01000033.1 GCA_002708695.1 Methanobacteriota archaeon
AGTTTGGGGGGAGGGAGGGGGAAATAACGAAAATTGCAAAAATCTACCCAGTTTAGGCCTCGCCGGGATTTTTAGGGCACCAACGGGTCCCCCGCTACACTCTCCGAACTACTCATGTGCTCCTCGCTCCAGCTCTCGCAGATCATCGACCACCTTACCGAGAACAAGTACAGCCGCGACGGCGCTCTGAAGCTCCTGGAGAAGGAGGGACTCCTGCCGAAGAACATGATCCCCAAGGTTAAGGAAGAGAAGCCAGAGTCCCGCTTCGCCTCTCAGGCGGCGCAGGACGCTGCAGACGCTACCATGCTCGACTTCTCAGAGTGCCAGGGGACCAGCAAGAACGGCAAGATCACCGTGAAGGACGTGAAGGACTTCGCGGCTTCCAAGGTTAAGAAGGTCAACGCCAGCCCGGCTGCGGTGACCTACGCCAAGGACCACGGACTCAACCTGGAGGAAGTCACTGCCACCGGCAAAGACGGCAAGATCACCATCCAGGACGTGAAGAAGTTCGCCGCTCCCGAGGAGAAGAAGGCTAAGAAACCCAAGCTCTCCCCGGGCGCCCTGAAGCTGGCCAAGCAGTGGCAGCTGGACGAGGACGACCTTGCGGAGGTGAAGCCAACTGGCTCGGGCGACACCATCAAGAAGTCCGACCTCAAGGAGCTGGTCGAGGCGGCTAAGGAGGCCTGGGCGGCTGAGGAGACGGACGAGGACTTGGGCACGGACTCTGACGCTTGAAGAACATCGACTAAACACCAAAAAACAAAAAACCCCTAAAAAGAGCCCTCTCGAGGGACTAAAAACACCGTAACGAAGAAGAGGAGACCATCACCAATGCTATCAGACCTTCCCAAGGATCTCCATCTTCTCATCTTGGAACATGACGAAGAGAAGAAACGCCTGAAAGAGGAAAACGAGAGGTTGAAGGCTCAGGTGAAGATGACCCAACTTATTCTCCTTGGACCCGAGCGCGTTGGGTGGGCGTCGTCCTTCCCTCGAGAGGTCGAGGTCCTCCCAAGTGAGATGTACAGATATTATAAAACCTTTGGGATTGTACAGTTAAAAGACAAAGTGAGGAGTTTGGGTCTCTCTGGGTATGGAAATTCAAAGCGTGTTCTCATCAAGCGTCTTATCGAATACTACCTTGATTGAGTATATAACCAGCAGCGCTCCTAGGAGCGCATAAGTCTGGGTAGAGAACTTAACGAAAACCATGCCTACGCTGAGTCGCGGCAAGCTCATCCCCGCAGCGGTCGCGACCGAGACGTGGAAAACCCTGGTTAAGCCTTACGTCCCCCCAAAGTGCCTGGAAGTTCTAGATCATTTCACTGAAATGGCTATCGAAGCACACTTCCGAGAGCAAGTGGCAGAAGCTATTCTAGCGTCTTACGGAACAGGGTTGACAATCACCGACGCCACTGAAAGCTGGTGGACTGAAGCCAAGCGTGTAAATACACCCCCATAAATACCCTAAAAACCATGGTGAGCCCTTTCGAGGGCTCACAAACCCCGTTTCTTTTTATTATTTAAAGATAAATAATATAAAATTATAATAACGGCAGAAATGAATCCAAATTTACAAATGTATGAAAGAAAAGAAGACATTAACACCGTTCATAGACCAGATTTTAACCCAAGAAGGTACAATTCCATACAAGATAGAGTAAATTCTGATCCAGAGTTCGAAAAAATGTACATCGATAAATTAATTTCTGAAGGATGGTATAAATTACTTGATAATCGCTCAATTTTATCAGAGGAAATGAAAGGGCGCCATTTTAAATACCGTTTAAATGGAAAAAGTTTGTCTGGGGCTAAAAAAGGGACATTTAGGAGCGGTGGAATTATCATTGGGAGATCAAATGACGATGACGACGGTAAATATATAATGTATAAGGCTTATAACGGAAGAATATTCCCTCTTCAAATCAGTGATATATTAGAAATATATACAAAAGATCCATCTATTAAAATCCAGGGCTCAAAAAAAGAACAGAGTGTGTCTAAAACTGTATTTTTTAATAGACCAGGTGGTATAACTAAATTCCCTGTTTATTTATTGTCTGAATTATCCGGAGAACGAATTCCTATCTATTACGCAAGGGATAAATACTCTCAAGAGAGATTTGCGGCGTCTAAAAAATATCAATATGCCCTTAAAACCGGCGATTGGAATTTTTCTACTTAAAGAAACTTTTAACTTTTGAATATAAAGACTTTTGAATATAAAGAACTTAAAGAATCCCCCCAAAGTGCCATACTGTAAAAGTCCGTTTTTGTGGGACGAATTACATCAAATTACATAAATGGGGGCGGACTTTTTTTATACCCGTAGTGTGGGTATAAAACCTCTTTTTATAACTTTTTTTTACGGGTATAAAAAAAAATTACACATGGTCCGCACCAAAAAAGTTAGCTGAAATTTTTTTTTTTTTGAATGATTTTAAAAGTTTAAAAGTTCCTATTTAAAGAAATCACAATTTCTAATATAAAGACTTTTGTGATTTTTTTTTACCCTCCGTTTTTTTTTTAAAAATAAAAAAGTTTTTCGATGCGGACTTACGGGAATTTTTTTTTCATACCCGTGAAAAATTTTAAAAAAAAACGAATTATACCCGTGGTGTGGGTATAAGCAAAGTCCGTTTCGATTTATGTAATTTGATGTAATTTGATAAAAATTGATGTAATTTTTAAAAACGATGAAATTTACGAAAAAATATTGTATTTAAAAAAAAGAATAAGATGATTTAATAATGGAGGAACACAATAAAAGACCTACCTGGGAAGAATACTTTAAATCCCTGGTAAAATTAACAGCCAGTCGTTCACCATGTGAAAGACTGCAAGTTGGTTGCATTTTTATAAAAGATAATAGAATTATTGCACAAGGTTATAATGGCTATATACCAGGATGTGATCATAAGTCAGTTATAAAAGATAATCATAATGTAGCTATAATACACGCAGAACAGAATACAATAACAGATTGTGCTAAAAGAGGTGTAAGTTCTCATGGATGTTGTGCTTATGTAACACATAGACCCTGTTATAACTGTATGAAATTAATGGTTTCATCTGGTATAAAAGAGGTAAAATATATAAATGATTATAAAAATGATGATCTTGTTACTGATTTGTCTAATGAATGTGGTGTAAGGGTTTTAAAGATTTAAAATTTGCTAAAAAATATTATAGTTAAAAAATAATTATATGTGTAGGATATATTACTATGGACGAAAACAATTGGGACGGAATAACCATAACAGTTATGACTCCAAACCTTATTAATAAATTTGTAAGCATCCCTGGTAAAACGTGGGAAGAAAAACTTATGTCTTGTATAAATTGTGAATGTTGTCCAAGACATATGATTAATAGACCCACTGAGCTTAAACCATGGATTGAATTGCCTTGGAGTGGAAACGAAGAAAAGTATGAAATGGATGGTTGTGTTTGTCCTTGTAGACATAATGCTAGATTCATTTGTCGTCAAGTAGAAGAACCGGTTTCATTGTGTCCCCAAGGAAGTCCAAAGGAGGTTGATGATTTTACAACCGTTCTTACACCAGTCGAGAGAAATGCATGGCTTGACAGATTGGATGTCCAGGAAATGGAAGAGGCAATGGAAGTCCTTACAACATCTGAAAGTTAGAAATAATATAAAACCAGCAGCGCTCCTAGGAGCGCATAAGCCTGGGTAAGTAAATTGAGTAATGGAACAATCAGAGCTATTATTGCTCGAAGGTGAACTTTTAGCGTGGAATGTCGATGGAAGCGGTGACGCGATGGTCGAAGGAGGATCATGGATCGGTTACGCAGAGAAAGTTACCGGTCGGAAGCGCGGACGCTGCTCATACTCCGACTGCGTAAACGATTCAGAGGTTGGTGGTCACATCTGGATTTCCCGTGTTGGTTGTGTTATAGCTCCAATATGTAAGTCGTGCAACTGGCCCGAAAACAAAAAAAGGTGGCAGGGGTCTGGTTCGAAGATGCGCAGTAATATTGTAGTTTCGCGGACGGAGTTGACAGACGGTATGAAGATGGCTCCCCGGAGGAGATTGCAGGACCCTCTCTGGAATGACGGTGACCACTATATTGATACTTCATTACGTATGTGTGTATCGTGTAAAAAAGACATTACATCCAGACCCAGTAATTATACACAGTGTTATAATTGCTGGAAGATAGATAACAAATATAATTACTAATTAAATATAATAGATAAACCAGTAAACTCTTCGGAGTTCTTAAGGCTGAGTAAAGATGGTTTATCTATTATTTTCTTTAACAGCGTCATATGTTTTACAATTGAGAAAACCATCTGAATATAGTATTGCAAAAATAAGTACTATGTTAGAACGCACCAAGGGTCAAAAAACAATACCCATAAAAGCTACATTTAATCGAGACTATGTTGTTAATGACGAAACAATGAGATGGTATCTTTCTTCTATAGGGTCTAAACGTCTTTTAGAAAAAGATGAAGAAATACAATTAGCATTGGCTGTAAAACATCTAATAGAATGGAATAATGCCAGGGAAGAGCTCAAAATAAATCTAGGACGTGAACCCACTAAAAAAGAATGGGCTATGAGTTTAGGTTTTGACGGAACTAATAAAAGTCTTAATAAATTTGAAAAAAGACTGGAACTATTTGAACAATGTAAAGAATGTATGATAACAAGCAATCTTAGGCTTGTAGTTTCAATAGCAAAAAAATATACTAATAAAGGAGTTAATATACAGGATTTGATTCAAGAAGGTTCAATGGGTTTAATTAAAGCAGTTGAAAAGTTTGATATAGAGCGTAATTGTCGTTTTTCTACTTATGCACACCATTGGATTAAACAGGCTATAACAAGGGGTGTTGCTAGATATTCTAGACCAATTAGAATTCCTATATATATGTCAGATTGTGCAAATAGTATTAAAAGAGCACGTAAAATTTTTTACTTAGCTAATGGTTACTCACCTACGGATAATGAACTCGCTGGTATATTAGGAATATCGGAGTCAAAATTTCGAAAAGCCTTTGATTCTAATAGACTCTTGTTATCTTTAGATGCACCATATTATCAAAACATATTAACAAATGAGGAAAAAATTTGGATTGATATAATTCAAGACAAAAAAAGTGTTCCAGAAGACTCTTTTCAAGATAGTCAACTAAATCAAGAACTTTATAAAATTATAACAAATGTTCTTAATACACAAGAACGAGAAATATTATTTTTAAAATATGGTTTGATGGGTAGAGATACTCTTACCATGGATCAAATTAGCAAAATTTATCAGTGTCCAAAAGATACGATACAGAAGATACATTTAAGATCTTTAAGAAGACTTAGAAATACACCCCAAAAAAGTAAATTGTTTTTACCCGAATATAAGTTTGATTAAGTAAAATATAATCTCTTAGGAGTTTTAAGAACGAGGTAAAAGAAATATGTATTCTCAACTCGTAGATGAACCCGAAATTCTACCAGCGTCTGATGCTCGACTACAGATGTATATTAGATATCTTCTAGCAACTGAAGACTTAAAGATGGCTAATCAGCTAGCATCTCATAAGAGAACCCTTGATCTAGATGAGGCCGCCCTTGTTTTGGCAGCTTCACAAAAAATCCCTGAACTTAGATCTAACACAAGAGCGCTTCATAAGAAACTTACTAAACTCTTTATGCAAGAGGTTCTTGATATTACTCCGCCAAATTAAATTTATAGTAAGAATAGATTAATTATTATGTGTGTTCTCTATAAAGGATAAAGTAATATGTCTGTTCCACGTTTAGCTGACAAAGCATCTTTAACTCTTCTATATAACAATAATAATGAGGTAGACTTTACACCATATGTTTCGTGTTGTAAAAATATACAACGAGTATTTACCAAATACATTAAAGAAAAGAAAGCAGTAATTTATATTCAAAAGATTTTTAGAGGATTTATTTGGAGAGATGTCTTATTTGGTTATTTTCCCATGTCGGATGATGTAGATTTTGTATCAAGAATAGTAAAAGTATTGAGACCTGAATGGTCTCTTCCAGCATGGAGAGTTTACATTGAAGCAGGAAGAATCCCCCCTTGGAGATGTTCCTGGTCAAGTCTTACACCCGATAGAAGCCCTTGGTATGAATGGGGTAGATTTTATGATAGGTGGAGTGTAGCGTTTGTTTTTTATAAAAGACCTTATTTGGCCAGAAGAAAATTATATTTTAGAACTGCTATTAGAAATTTCTGGATAGAAAGGAAAATATATGTACTTTAAATAAACTCTTAGGAGTTCATAAAATAAGGTAAAGAAAATGCATATTCCTACCCTGGCAGATAAAGCAGCTCTTTCTCTATTCTATAATAGCAGTAGTGTAATAGATTTTTCACCTTTTGATGATTTTGCAACTATTATACAGAAATTTTATAAATTATACATTCTAAAGGTTCGAGCAAGTGTTTATATTCAAAAGATTTATAGGGGATATTCGTGGAGAATTTGTATATATGATTTCAGAGGATCTCATAGGGATTACATTTGTAGAGTAGTAGAAAAACTAAGACCTGAATGGCCAATAAGAGGGTGGAATTCTTTTGTAGATCGTGATGGTATCAGAGTTTGTCGTAGATATTTACCTGAAGGAGTTGTTCCTTGGTCTCAGTGGGCTAATTTTTATGATACCTGGAATACTGCATTTTGTTATCATCTCAGACCTAATTTATCCAAGAGAAGAATGAATTTTCATGCAACCCTGTTTCACACGCGAGAGAAGTATAGATATAGCAGAGCTCCCGACAGATATTATACCCCAGTTCCGTGGATGGCATAATTGATTAGAATATTTAATTACGACTCCTAGGAGTTTAAAGGAGGGCGTAATTAAGTATTACATTAAAAAGAATGATTGTAAATATCATAGGAATTGGTTCATTTCTGTATCTTATTGGTTTTTATTTTGGTTGTACACCGACTACCAGAACTAAAATACAACCGAATTTTTTTAAGACGGGGGGTTGTCCTTATAATCAAACTACAAAAGATCCAATGGTATTAAAATTAAGAAAGTGTAATATTAGTGTTCGTCGTAGAATTAATGATGAATAAAAGGGGACTAGGGCACATGGGGATCGAACCCATGACCACAAGATTAAAAGTCTTGCGCTCTGCCTACTGAGCTAGTGCCCCTTTTATTTATCTTAAATCTTATATCAGTATTTATACCATATTAAAATCAGAAAACTCTCTAGGACCAAATGGGAAACTATTGGATGATGTATTATTGTATAAAATGTCATCAAGTTTAATAGCATAATCAATTTCTTGTTTCTTTGAAAGATTATCGTGAGCATATAGCCATGCGAACCATATAATAAGATATGATATAAAAATTTTAAACGGAGGTGGATCCATTGTTATCTATTAATACATACATATTGTCTTTAAGTTATTTTCTTTTATTTTTACCCTGAAATGCATCTACTATTTTTCTTAGTTCATCTCTTGCTTCCTTAGTAAATTTAAATTCTCCCTCATCATCTTCTACAATAAAATCATGAATTGAATCATCGCTATCAGCCTCTGATTCTTCAGAAGTTTCTTCATCTGTATCTGTATCTATTACGTCTACTTCATTTACACGATCCCATTCTCTACAAATGTGTCTAGCTATATGTCTACAAGGACAATCACAATTACAACCCCAGTTATTATATTCTTCTGGTTTTGGAGACGCGGGTAAATCACACTCTAGAGTGGGGAAATTAAATTTATGTCTTTTACAACACTTACAATTAACTAATTCGGCGGGTAGTGTTTCTAGATCTTTACATGTGTTCATTTTTTTATCAAAATACGTTTCGGCGTCCATATTTTTAAGTTTCAGATAATCTTTGAAATTCATTATACATTATGTTATAATATATATAATGCCTTTAAATCTATTCCGAATCTACAATAGAACACATAATTTCCTTTTCAATTGGTTCTTCTTCTAGGTCGGAATCGGAAGATACTTCAAAATTTCTCCAATCCATTCCGTGTCTAAAACAGTAGTAATTATTTGCCCCATCTGGTTTTGTCGTTCCAGGATGCTTACACGGATCTCCCGATTTGTTCATTCCACAACACTTATTAACAGTCTTTTCCTTACTTAGATTTTTATACCAAGGTTCTCCTTGATTACTAGCTACAGTAGTATTTTTTTTGGGTTCCTTTTTGGTTGTTAGCTTATTAGCCTTTAGGTATGTATTTATATCACTCTTAGTAATCTTACCATCCTTTAGTGTCCCGATGTCAAAATCGTCAAGTGTCAAATTGTTTTCTTGTGCATATTCTGCGGCAATTTTAGTAGCAAATCTCTTAACAGGGGGACAACCAGGGGAATTGTCAGATGTTGTTTTCTTTACATTGGTTTTCTTTACACTTACATTCACATTGGTATCATTGATTAGTTTATGGGCTATTTCAATAAAAGCATCATTAAAAAGTCCTAGCATTTTACCCATAGCTTCATCATTTAGATTGTATTCAGTTTGAAATTCTTTGAATCTAGCCTCCATTGTGCCCAATATATTACTTTATTAATTATTTTTTTAAGTTAAATCTTTTTTTGTAAAATTTATAATTCTTTTTTCTCTAAATAGAGATTAAGAATTATAAATAAATTTGAATTTAGACCTAGAACAGTTGCTTACCCTGTGCAAGTTCTTGGGCAACAATTCCGACAAATGCAATCATGGCTAGCCTGCCGTTGCTTAGTTCCTTATTCAAAAGATCATTACTAATGCTTGTCATATTATACTTTCCAAGGTTTCCTGGTTGATACCCTTGTTCAAGTGTAAAAGTCTTATTTGGGTCAATTCCGTCATCGGTAAACGGATTTACCCAACCCACGCCCATGCGAAGAGTTTCATAATTTAGAAGAGTAAACCAGAAAGGTACTTGGTGATTAAAATCAAGAGAGCTTAGATAATTAATACCTAGTGTAGAATCGGTTTGATCCAAAACTTCTAGAAGAGGAATTCCAATTGTTGCTAGCATGGCTGTGCGACCATGCATAAGCTCTGCTTCGCGAATAAACTTAAGCCTGTTATCTGGAGTATTTTCTACTACATTCAATGGGTCAAAATTCTTAAGAGGTTCAATAGACCCTACATAGCGCCACCCGCTGTAGGATGGTGTTGAGATAGAAGATGAGGGTACAAGACCAAGGGGTGAAAACAGATTCATTGCAATTACAGCCGACATTCTTTATTATAATATACTATATTGTATTACTTTATACTCATTTATTTTTCTTTTTTTACACGTGTTTTCTTTTGTTTAGCCGGAATAATGTCTAACCATAGTTCTGGGATATTGTCCATCATTGGTGCGAATATAGTTTCGATAACTGATTTAAATTGGTGTTCAAAGTAGTAAAGATAATCAATTGGTATATTGTTTTTTCTAACATATTCTGGATCTTCTACCTTTTCAAATTGTTTTGTACTGTTGTATGTTGCAAATACAAAAGAAATGCGGTCTCCCGAATTTACAACGTCCATTCTATCTCTTTCTGCTCTTTTTCTAGCTAAAGCTACGTGGGGAAGATTAGCCGGACATTGTTTGAATGTAGTTAGTTTTGAACAATTAGGACAGGTGTGTTCTCTCTTTAGAAAATCCTCTAAGATAGTTTCTTTCGGATTGGTGTCTTCAATCGGTTTTTTCCAAAGAACTGTGATGTCCATTTCTTTTTTACCAGTTACGTTTATTTCATAATATGTTTTAGAACAATCATTACATACGGCTTTACGATCAAATGCATAACCAGTTCTTAGAGATTTTGACAACAAAAGATCATTCATCGGAATTTCTCCGTTTATTAGCTTTCTGATTTTATCCCTAGCAAATTCTTTAGATGTTTCTATAAGTTCGTCTACTGTATCAAATGTGTAATTTAGGACCTTTTCATTTAGGAAGATGTATTCGAAAATCTTTTTAGCATTGTTTCTTACAAACGCGCAATTGTCTCGCCTTACAACCTGAATTCCTTTATAATCTATGTAGTCATATTTTAGAGGGTTTGTCCAGAATAGACTTGCATATCTCTTTTTAGAATACAATATGAAAGGATACATAACCTTCTCAAACTCGAGTTCAATAGGTTTTTTAAATGTAGCCGAGATCCTATCTGCACATTCTGGTGCAACCTTAAATACGTAATTCATATGATCTTGACCCTTTAAGTCGCTCTTGAACTTTACATAAATAGAATCTGTATCACCATAAACAACTTCACAATCATACCATTCTTCAGCACATTTCTTCGAATGTGCAATCATGTTTCTACCACTTGCAGTTACAGCCGCCGCAATCTTTTTATTAGGAAGCCTTCCATATTTTGCACCTGTAAAACCATAAATACTATTCATAGAAACCTTGATAGCAAGTTGTACCCCATTTAGAACAGCATACAAAGAGTCTTCTGGGTTTAATGTTTTCATTTGTTTGCGAATGTCTTTTCTTTCTTTCCACAGGCGTTGTAGAATCTTAGGCATAATACCTTGTTGATTTTGTACAAATTTAACAGGGCCTTCTCCAAAGTCTATCGATTCGTATGTAATGTCTTCTAGATTATCATACTCTGGATTATCTACTATTGTTGAGTAATCATAGTTGTGAGCAATCATAATAGAAGGGTATAGACTAGCAAAATCAAGACCTGCAATTGGTTGGAAATGAGCACCAGGTGTAGCATCTAGAACTGTTGCACCCACAAAATTATCTTCATCATCGTCTATTTCTCCGGCGGGTTTGTAATCTGTGGTTGGAATAAGAAAATCTTCTTTTTTAGTCTCGTATGCAATTTGAGTATGAACCCTGATTTGCTGACCTCTAAGTTCAATATCTTGCATAGAAACCATAGTAATATTAGACATACCAATCATATTAGTTATAATTCTGAGTTTAAGAATGAGTTCTATAAGAAGCCATGTATCTTGCGCGCAATACTTGACTACAAGCGCTATTTTATCTTTAGTTGATGTGTTATATTTAAAAAGATCTGCTGGACTAAGGTCGTCCTTAGAATCTCCAATGAAGTGTTCAGAAACGCTATTCAATTTGTAAGATTCTAGTTTATGTTCTTTCTTAATAATAAACATAAGATCAAATTGGGTAATACCATGTGTTTTCATGTATTTCATGGTATTGTCTCCATAAGCAGATGTGCTAAGACGACTTTCAAAAAACTCAGCTGGTTTAGAATTTATTCTACTAAGATTTTGTAGAACATATTCTATATCAAGTACTTTAGCTCTTGCGTATAAATAACTCCAATCGAAACCATATCCGTTATATTGAACTAGAATGTCAGGATCTGTATCTTTAATGAATTTTACCCATCCTTCAATTAGTTCTTTTTCTGTGTCGTAAGTTTCTATTATTACACCATCTACTGGATCACAATCATTATCAATCGGGCTTTTAATGGTAACAACATGTTTAACTTGTTCTTTTGTTCCAAATTTATACAAACTAGTGCCAATCTGAGTAACAATGTCAAGTGGGTTTTCTGGGTTAGGGAATTCATTTAAATTTAGATGTCTAGATGAGTAAGAAAATGCCTCAATATCCCAAGATCCGATAGTCAAGTTACAGATGTCCTGTTTATCATATGGTCTAACATTTTGATAATGACAAATGTAACTATGTTGACATCTTGACATATCCATGTCTTGAGTAAGGGCTTTCGCTTTTACCCACCCAGCCATTTTAATTTCCATTTTGTGTGTAAATCTCAAATAAGGATCTATATTAGATTCATATAGATCAAATTTTAGAGGAGATACCTTATCAATATTAGAAATCTTCGGAAGTTTTGATTTTTCTTTAGGATTTAGTATGTATCTTATCCTATTAAATGTATATAGATTCTTACAAACAAATCTCAAGAATTTAAATTTTTTACCATTAGTAAAACCTTTGTATTTTTTACGTTCGACGAGATCAACTGAGATGAGATCGTTTTTTGATTTGAATAGTTTATTACGAATAAATCTTTCTACTTCCTTTTTTGAGTAATCAGTGAAGGAGTTTTGATGTTTATCAGGAACGAGTGCAAATAAATAAGGTCTATAATTTTCAAATCTAACACAGACAGATTCTCCTAATTCATTTACACCAAATGTGTAAATGTGATATCTTTTATCAACTACATTAGGATCAGGTTCGTCGTCACCTGAGTAGTCTTGTTCGATATCTTCATCAAATGCTTCCCAAGATAAAATTTGGTACACCAATTCATTGTGATCAACCTCTTCTGTATACTGAGGACGTTTAAATGGTAACATTATAAGTAAATATGTTATATTTATTTAAGTTAATTATTATTCTGTAAAAAACTGATACCGAATAACAAAGCAGAACCAAATCCAGCGCTTTTTTTAATGAGACTTCCATCTGAAGTAGATACACCAAAAATAGTAAAATCTAACCACTTTTCTGATAATATATTTCCTAATATAATCCAATCGAGGGTTGTAGAAGAAGAATCTGCTATATTTAAAGTAACTATTTCTAATTTTCCATTAGTTTTTTTATGAATTTTTTCATCCGGTATTTTAGATAGAAATTTATTTATAAATTCTATAGATTTAACATATTTTAATACTCTATTTCTTTGCATAGCATATTTCATCATATACATTAGTAGTGCTATCTGACAAGATATATACACTATCGTGGGATGTATTAAATATCTATCATGATTTTCAAATTTAATATCTTTTATTTCATCTGCATCAGGTGGGATGATATCTCTTATAAAAATGGCAAAGGATAAACCACCCAATAGAGTAGTTATACTGATTATGTCATTATAGTAAGATATAGTAGTTTCTATATTTCTTCTTATTATTACGACGTCTTTTATTATTTTAGTTAAAGGAGAATCACATTCTTCACACCATTCGTTGATCTCTAAATTAGTTATAAAATCTTTAAAAATATGTATATGTGAATCCATCACAAATACAAATGAAAAAGCATATAAGAATATAGCAAGTCTTGAATATATCCACTCAATTATTATAAAAGCGAAGAATAAGATGTCGTTTTTAAATAAATGTGTCCAGTAATAATCATTATAAAATGATGTTATATCTAAAAAGTTTATTATTATACTTAAAACAGCTGATGAATACACCAATGCCCTGTTTAGTTTTTTACATTTAATTCTTTTCTCTAAATGATCACTTCTAAAGTACAACTTTTCCCAAATGTATATCAAGGGTACATTTAAATGTGTTAAAAACGAGGTTAAAAATTTTAGATCTGATCTATCCTTTGAGAAGTTATATAGTGTGTAAATTGGTTGTATACACAATATTAGAAATATCATTAAAGAGTAAATAGTATAAAACGTGTATAATACTTTATCTTTTAGTTTCACATTAACGTTTTTTCTTAACTGATAAGTACTCAATTTAGGAGATGGTGTATCCTCTGCGATGAGTTTTAAAGTATTTACTGTTTTAGAATTTCTTAAATTATTATTCCTTGGAATCTCTTGTATACTGTGGCGCATAACTGGGAAAAAATTTATTTCCCATGATTTAATACCCAAAAAAAATAATAATATATCTATCATAATATATAAAGTAATGTTACTATTAGTTATTATTATTTTCTTTGTCGTATATTATTTAGCTGGAGCATGTCTTAATTCACATGTGGCAGATTCAGGTAGAAGATATTATTCTCGAGATAAAAAAACAGCTGAATTACTTGATGTCCTTCGAGACATCTCTGTTGATTTAATATATGATGAAAATATAGACCCAGAAGATTCTAAACTTCTTAAGATTAAATTACAAAATACTAGTTATAGAGAATTGATAGACATGGACCCTAATTTGATGGCATGGAATTACGATAAGGGTAGAGAATTAGGATTTAAAATTTACAACAGGGATGGCACTCCGGTTCCTGCAGGTGAAATAATTAATTCTCTTTTACATGAGCTAGCTCATTCGTTGTGTTGGGATTACGGTCATCACGAAAAATGGCAAAAGAAAAATCGATACCTACAGGATAACTTTCATCAGAAATACGTAAATATTTTAATAAATAAAACATTCCTGACAAAATAAGTAGATGAATGATCTATTTATCGGTGGAGGGGGTATAGATGGTATTACTTTCATAGGAGCATTAGAATATCTTCATCAAAATAAACTACTAGAACTGAAAAGATTTTACGGATGTTCTATAGGTTCTCTTATAGGTGTATTATATATATCTGGTATTTCTCCTACTAGGATTTTATCTAATTTTATGAATATTGACTTACATGAACTAATAAAGTATGATTTTTCAAACATGAAAAATAACAACTCTATCATGGATAATAAATTATTAAATAAGTTTATATCCACCTTAGATGATTATGAAAATATTACTATTGAACAATTTTCAGATAAATACAATGTAGATATAAATATATACGCAACTAATATTAACACTTATTGTTATACTACCTTTAATAAGAAATGTTTCCCAGAAATTAAATTAAAAGACGCTATTATAGCGTCGATGAGTGTACCATTTATATTTCCACCTGTAAAAATAAGAGAAGATTACTATATAGACGGGTGTGTTAAAAATATGACAGGGTCACCCCCGAAGGAGATTTGTATTTTGGGATACAGCATAATATTAAAAAACATAAGTAAAACTTATATGGGTACTGTTATAAAAAGTATGGTAACAGATGAGCTACCAAATAGTTTGTACATAATAGAGTGCGATTGTGATAATAGTTCTAGAGACATTTTAAAAGCTGCAGAAAAATTAACACCAGAATATATATTTAGGTTATATAAATCCGGGATAAGTTGTGCTAGAGAACAAATACAGTAATTTAAATAGGATCTATCAGGATTATAGAATTATTATTACGATGAGTCTGTATTTTTTCATATGAATTATTAATAATCTTAATAATTTCATTTAGTGATTTTTTTTCTTTAGATACTTTATTGTTTATATTGTTAAATTCTTCAGAGTTATCTACAACTTTAAAGTTTTTAAAAATTTCATATGTTGCCGCCTTTTTAAATGCTCCTTTAATTTTTCCTTCATACGTTTCTCCGTTTAGAAAACACATTCTAGTGTGTTCACTTATAATGATGTATGGAATTTTATTTTCTTCACACACTTTAATTATAAAGGAAGGGGATGTAGTATATTCTATGAAATTATGAAAAATTATGCAGATGTTCATATTTTTTATTATTTCATAATAAGACTTTTTAGGTTCTTTATCATCTATGTTTCGTCTATAGATGTCAAAGTCGTTATCGAATGTTATTTTACTTACATGGGGTAAATGTTTACCGTAAATGTGGTGTATCCTTGTATTATCGGGCAAATAATTCTTAGAAATGTATTTTGAAATAAGAGCATAGTTGTCCCAGTTATCATCCTCAACTATAAACACGTTCATAGGTTATTTAAATTATTTTATATTATTTCTTATTATGTGTTATTTATTGTAAAATTTTATATAATTTTAATTTAATATGTTGGAATTATCTATATCTGTTTTAATTATTATATTATCTTTAATAGCCTTATATTTTTTACATACATCTTTTATAAATTTCTCAGAATATAAAAGGGTTGTAAGAAAACCAGATGATATTGTAATTATTCCTCTAAAAACAGAAAATGTTATTGTGTTGAGTAGAGAAAATTGCCCATATTGCACTAAAATAAAAGATAAATTGAAGGATTATAAAGATTATATAATAATAAATTATAATCTAAATAGTGGTCTTGAATATGGTGAAGATTTTACTAAGCTTCCACAAGAAGAAAGAGAATCTATTACAACTACATTAGATAAATTTATCGAGGATAGTAAACCATTTGGTATGTATTTCCCAACTGTATTATATGGTTCAGAATTAATAATTGGGCTTCCAACCGATAATTACATTAATAAAATATTTAAAAAATAGTTAATACTATAACAAAATGAGTGTTAATAGAGTAATATCAATTGGAGATATCCATGGAGACTTTACAATATTTAAAAGACTCTTATATATGTGTAAAGTTATAGATAAAAGTGGAAATTGGGTTGGGGGTTCTACTCATGTTATACAAATGGGAGATACTGTAGATGGTAAAAGACCTGGTATTAAAATGGATAAAAAGTATATACAAGAATCTGGAGAACTTGAGATAATATTATATATTCTTATTCTAGATTCTCAAGCAAAATTAAAAGGCGGTAGAGTGATATCTATTTTAGGAAATCATGAGTTATACTCACATTATTTTAGAGATGATACTAAAGAATATACCCGTGATTATATTAAAAAAGTTGATATTGATGTTTTTAAATATCATGGATTAGATAGAGAAAAATTTTTACTACCTGGAAAAGAAGGCGGAAAACTTTTCGGGAGAACCCGTCCAATGATTGTCCAGATTGGAGAATTTTTATTTATACACGGTTCTATAACCGATGCAATGATAAGAAATAATTTAGACAACAATGGAATGGTTGATATAAATAAAATAAATAGCGAAGTATCATCCTGGTTAATGGGTAAAACAAAAGTTCCTAAATATCTAGAAAATATGGATGAAAATAATCCTATATTTTCTAGAGAATATTCAGATAAAAAGAATATATCAGATTTTAAATGTAATAAAATAGCTAAACAATTAATGAAATTTTATAATGCTAAATATGTTGTTATGGGACATTCTAGTTATGCATCTATAAATTCTACATGTAAAAAAATGTTAATAAGAACTGATGTATCATTATCCAGGGCTTTTGGTGGTAATTTAGATAGTAAAAAACTACAGGCGCTTGAAATAATACAATCAAGAGATCAAAACCCAATTATTAATATAATTACATTTGATGGTAAAACTCCTTTAAAATAATGTCTTTATAATTTTTTCATATCCACTGTGTATATCACCGGGGACTCCGTTTTTTATTTTTGCAACGGGTATATCACCATTTTTAAAAACAGATTTTATATAAAAACGACTCTCAATGTCTTCTAAAATATAATCAACCCTATCAAAAAAATAAGATAGCTCAAATTTAAATAAATTGAATTTGGTCTTCCATTTACCACCAGTAATGTCTATAAGTCCGTATTCATTATTATTTTCTATATCCGAATCAAAGATATATTCACCGTACTTCTGAACAATTTTACCCCTGGTTTTACCCATGACTAAAAGATAACCAAATAATTGATAAAGATCGTATTCATTTTTTCTCACATTAATCATTTTCATTCTGGTTTTGATTTCTATTACAACATCATTTTTACACGCGTCATGAAAACCTCTTAGTTCCCATGAGTCATTGAATTTAAATTTATAAAGTTTATTATTACCTTTTGTATATTTCATTCGTTTTATAACTGGATTTTCATTGTTAATTCCACAATCCTTTTTAAGAGATGATTGTAAAAAATCTTCTGCAATTGAAACATCTTCCTCTGTTATCTGTTCGTTTTCATTTTTTAATTTATCTATTATTTCATCTTTAACAATTTCTAATTCTGATACATCAGTTATATTTTTTTTATATTCGGAATAAATGTTTTTTAATTCATTATCATATGTTTTTTTATTAGATTCAATTATAATTCCTTCTAAAAATAAATATCTCTTAATAAGTTTTGGATTATTTCTACAAAGTAAAAGTAATATAGTCTTATCCACTGGTTCATATCTATTTTTATCACAAGCTGACCCAATATAAGATACTTCTAGATAATTCATAAAATTATATTATTATATCCGATTTTTTTATATTTTATTACTAAAAATAAATAACATTAAATAAAAAATAATACATTACATTAGATTATACAATGGAAAGAATTAAATCCGAAATAATAAATGCTATTAGAGCGTCTCCGTCTAATAGTATTTTTAAAAAGGGGATTCCTATTGAAGATAGAATATATTCTGAAGTTCCCATATTCTTAAATTTACTTGAAACATATTTTTATGACGAAGAAAAATTCCACGGATACTTAAATAGTCATTATAGTACCTGGATAAATATATTTCAAGATGATTTTATTAGACTTATTATAATGTATAACAGGGCCTATGATTTTTATAGAATTAAACAGGTTGAAAAAGAGGCTAAGATGATTAAAATGGCTGATGAATATAATGCAAATAAATTAATAGAAGATCTGGAAGATATGGGTTTATCTCCCAATATTGGCTCTATAACTAAATCATTAAGTAGAAGTAGAATAACAAAGAAAAAACCTAGTATGAAATCTAAGAAAAAATAATTTAAAATAATAATTCTTCACTTTCTCCAAATTCTGTATTAAATTCGGGAAATACGGGGGTTGTATCATCGGGTATATCTCCATATTTTGCCATAATACAGGCCGGACAATCTCCATACCTCGAAAGACTTCTATCCATAACCCTAGGAGTACATGTACATTCTGATGTACTAACACATTTATTTCTTTTTACATATCTAACACTTGTTCCGCCGCTCTTTGTTTTATATTTCTCGGGTTTAAACTCTGATACATATTTAGCCCCGTGCATTCTAAGCATTCTTTCTTCTATTTCAGGTATAGTCATATCGCTTACTTTTTTCTGTTTTGTAATAGTCGGTTTTATCCCGGTTATCATTGGAATTGGCGGGGATTCATCTGAATAATCCATATCATCATCAAGTCCTTCATACATAGCCGACATATCAAACGGGTCTTTTGTTGTTTTACCCTTTCTTTTCTTTACACCAAAGTTGCTTTCGTTTTCATTTCCAATGTCTTCTCCGAAATTACTTTCGTTTTCATTTCCAATGTCTTCTCCGAAATTGCTTTCGTTTTCATTTCCAATGTCTTCTCCGAAATTGCTTTGATCGTCACTTGCCAGAGATTCGGAATCTTCCCCAAAATATGAATCACCAAAAGAAGTAAAATGATTTCTTTCATCATAATTAAATTTAATTCTACATATAGTGTCATCATCTTGTTCTCTTAAAGCCGAATTTAATTTATCCATGACATCGGTTATGTTCTGATTTCTTATATCAGAAACTATTTTTTTTGTCAGTTTCTTACATTCTGTATTCAGTAATCTTGGGTTCATTTTACCTGTAGAAAATGTTATACCGCTAGAACTTACCTGTGGAAACAAATAAGATAATTTATTATCGCTATCTATATCAACAAAGAAAATTGGCCACATTTTCATATAATCGGAGTCATCATTGAATTCTTTTCTCATAAATTCTACCGACTTCTTTTGTGTATTTATCGCTTTCATCATGGTATCAGACATTACATATTGTGGGTCTGGTTCTATATCTTCTTCGGGGGAATCCCCGCTAATGTTGTAAATATCCACTGGTGGATCAAAACCTAATTTTTTATAATCCTGCGCCGCTTTGTATATATCATCTGGGACCGGAGAAAAATTATCATTATTATCTGGGTCGTCTCTTAAAGCTTGAAATACTTCTCTCTCGTCTGCTTCACAACGAGAATCCATAAATACATCCAACGGAACTGTATTATATGTCCATGTAGCGACCCCGTCTTCAACTTCTCGGTTAATACCTGCTTGGATGTCAACATCAGAATCAAATTCTTTAAAATGATAATAAGATACTATATCATTTTCTACACTCGCTATTACATAACCCATTCCATTACATTTAGTATATAGTTCTTCTAGGATGCTTCTAGAATCTGAACTTTGCGTTGGAGCACTCATTCTTCTACGCGCTAGACGTCCCCTGTATATCCTTTGAACATCCAATGCAGCTTCATTTTGATCCCTTATTCCAGACCCCCCTGGTGTTCCAGATCCTCCTGGGATTTTGGAGGTATCTTTAGATCCTTCTTTGTTTAAACACGTTCTTATTTGATCTTCTGTTAAATTTTGAATCATCCAGTTTATTATATTTTCATTTGAAAGTTTGTCGAAGTATTTTAGTGTTTCGGCACTCATTTTAATATTACTTCTATATTTTATTTTAACTTTTATTTTTATATATATTAAGTTGATTTTTAATAAAATCCGGATGTTGCATAGCAATATCAATTAAATCATCTAGTTGATTCATTTCGTAATCGCCGTATTTTATAAGTTCTAGAACCTTTTTAGTTAAAGTATCTTTCTTAGAGTTAATTGTAAAATAGCTATTAATTTTTTTTCTTAGAATGTCGTCTGATGTATCAGAACTTGTTAATCTTTTTATACAATCTATCAGTTCATTCGTATCACTTCTAGTAATTTCCTTAAAACTTATCCTATCTTCCCCTGTTTCATTCAAATGTTCTTTTCTAAGAAATGGTAATAAGTTATAATTTTTATATAAATTTACGATGTATTTTTTTAGCTCGGGTTCTAGTTCAAGGTCTGATAATTTTTTATCTGAATCCCATGCTTTTATGTTTTCTAATATATTTAAATCCTCGTTTATATCACTTTCGTCAAGAAAATCTGGGTCATCTTCAAATACTGTAAGAATACTATATCCGTCTTTACCTCCTTGGAACCCAGCTTCTGTAAATCTCAGAGGTAGATCTTTTCTAGGGAATGAATAATCCCTGTTTTTTATTTGTTCAAATGTTAATTTATCGGGTATACCATCTCTAATATACATTCTGCCATTTGATGGATTTTTATAATGTATTTGATACATACCCATACCAACTGGATTGCAATATTCTTCCAATCTTATTATATTACCATTTTTATTAATATTACAATCTATAGAACAACTTTTAATTATTTGTTCTAGATCATTGTTTATAGAGTATTTTTTAATAGATGCTTGTAACATTCTCTCTTCTATACTATCTTCTGCAAAACCTTTATAATTACCTCCAATCTTTTTTACAGCTTCATCGTCTACACCATTACCCGGATAAACTGAATAGTGTCTATATATATCTACATATTGCTCTTCTTTATCAAGACCGGAATGACTACAATACCTAGAAGCACGTGCTAAAATTTGTTCTATCCTAGATTCGTTCCACCAAGGGTCTGTTATATGAACCTGTCTAACGTTTTTAAAAGATACACCTTCCATAACAGAACGCGTTCCTAGAATTACTTTAAGTAAGCTACCATCTGAATTCATAGGTGAATTAAATGTATTTCTAGCCTTTTTTATCAATTCCTCGCCCCCCTTTTGAGTCTTAGTTGAAGAATTCCATATAAAAAATTTATTAGACTTCTCTGCGCTAACCGTGTTTTTAAAACTAGAAAATCCCAGAGTTTCTAATATAATAGCTAAGGGTTCAACACCGTATGTTAACCAATTTGAAAATATAAATACAGGACCTTTACTATCAAGGGTCATTTCTATTATAGATGCAAATTTTACAGAAAATTCCTTTACATATTCTATAATATCGCGTATAGATTCGGTTCTTTTAGATAACATATTTCTTCTGAATTCGGATAATGATTTTTTTTTATCGGCTAGAGATTTATTTACTCCACCCCCTATCCTAGGAAGTGTTATATTTGAATATTGCTGAGTTGTGATAAATATACCAGTAACTTTATCATCTTCCTCTCTATCATAATTACCGATAAGTATATTTTCATAATTGCTGGACTGATTCTTTTCTAAATTGATTTCTCTATCTCTTTTAGTATCTGATGCAAGAGCATCTATATAATCTGTTTTATGTTTATTGGAGAAACCATGATTAACAGTTATAACTCTTTTATAAGGATATGCATTTGGATTACCCCCTTTAAAGTAAGATACATACCCAGAACAAATGTATTTAATAAGTTCTTCATTGATTATACACGATTCGTTAGTTATCCACGTTTTTAATGGAGATGTTTGTTTTTCACACACATCTATATCATTTTTTGTTTTTAATTCTCCAATAAAATGACTGTAAAAATCTACCGGGGTTATAGGAAATGGAACCCTAGGTCTTAATAAATTTATAGTTAATGCTAGTTCATATGGATTATCATATATCGGTGTCGCTGACATTAAAACCAATTTTAGACTTGGGTGAAAATAATACTTTACTGCATCATATAATTTCTTATAGAATGTACCTCCCGCACTTACCAATCTCTGTATTTCGTCTATTATCAATAACCCGTTTTTCTTAAATAACGCAGAATCATTTGATATAAGTTTTGTACCCTTAATAAATTCTTTATTAGTACCCGTTTTGTATAGTGATTCAATAAATTTATTATGGCTTATAATTTCGAATGTTTTTTTTATATTATCTCGTATACTGTCTTGATATCTTTCTAATTCAAATTTCTTAAGATCTACTTTTCTTTGTTGATTTGCAAAATTTTTTCTATTAACTGGAGTGTCTTCAAACTCAACTGATAATTCAGCTTCGTCTAATTTTGAAATTTCATTTTGTAATTTTCTTTGTAGATTAATTAGATTATTGTTTTTAGTTTCTGAAACATAGAAATTTCTGGTAGATTCATCTCCTTCTTGAGATTTACTTAAACAAAAAGACGGGCATGAAAAAAATGATCCATTTCTTATTTCCCCTGCAATTTCTTCAAAGTATTGATCTACGAGGGGTGCTGGAACTGCATAAATAATTCTACTAGATGTAGAATTTTTAAGAGCTTCTCCTATTACAATTGAAGTGCAAGATTTACCAGAGCCTAATCCATGATAAACTAGAATGTTGTTGAAATTACTAGATGGTCCCATTATTTGTCCCATAAATTTTTGTTGAGGTCCTAGTGACATATCAGAATTTTTACATATAGATGCATTGTCTAGATTAATGTATTCTTCTGAAAATGTAAATGGACTATCCTCGGGAAAAGCATCGTTAGAATAGGTTTTATCTATAAACTCTAGTAATTCTTTATTATTAAATGTTTCCACGTCATTTAATTTTGGAAATGACATATTTTCACATTTAATGTTATATTTTTTAGAATCTTCTTCATTATTGTAATGATATTGTAAGCAATCCATTTATATTATAAATATAACAAATTTATTTATATTTATAATTTAATTTCATTTCATTTCATTTAATTTAATTTCATTTCATTAATAAAAATAGTATCAAGAGAACTATAACTACCCCAGCTCCTATCCCTCCATACTTAATCATCTTGTCTTTATTTTCAACTTTTTTCTTCTCTTCTTCTATTTTATTTTCAAGAACTGTATTTTTACCTTTAAATATATCTATTTCTTTTTTACATTCATCTTTTTCTTCTTTTCTAATTTGTTCTGCATCTACGGGTACGTTATTCTTCGTCTTTTCCGCTTCTAATTCAGCTTTTAAATTAATTATCTCTTCGCCCAAGTCTTCTATCTGTTCCATCTTCAAATCCACAGTCTCGCCGCTCTTCTCCGCCATGCCGACGATAGCCTCCGTCGCCTCCGCCTCCGACGCCAGCAGCTGATCCTGCAGTAGTTGGTTGGTCCCTCGAGCCGCCTCCAGCTGCGCCTTCAGTGACTCCACTTCGGCGCTAGAGGGACGCGCCGCCAGTTGCGCCTCCAGCTCAGCGACGCGCGCCGCCGCCGCGCCCGCCGCCGCCTTAACGTCAGTATCACTTACACCTTCTGATTCTTTAATAACATTATTTAATTTTTTTATAAACTGAACTGCAAATGTTATAGGTTTAGTATTTTTATATCTACTATCTAACAATTCTCTAAATGTTTCAATAATCCACTCACTCTCTCCTTTCATATGGAGACTAAGATACGCCATAAGCATTTTAAGCCCTTGCATTTCACTTTCAAAATTTGGATGATTTGCTATAGTCACCCACACGGCGATATATTTGGACATTGGCGATGTAGAAGCATCAAGCTGAGGAACATTTTCTCCAAATTCATCTCTATTTTTTTCGTTGAATCTTTTGAGGCCTTGCTCAAAAGTGAGCTCAGAGGCCTTACCAGCATTGAAAATTTCTATTATTTCGGGAGGAAATGGTTCATCTTTTATAATCGCAGTGATTAATAGTTTAGAAATCCTTTTAAATATTTCAACATTCTGTTTTGAAGGAAATGCAGGGACATCTTGTGCCCTCCCGGTCCCTACCTCTACCCCTACTCCTTCCCCTGTCCCTGTCGCTACCCCTACCCCTCCCCGTAGTTCGTTCAAGACTGTAATTTTCATTTCTTCTACTTGCCTGACATCCCTACCGGTCACCGCCCCCCTTGGTCTACTGTCAAGTTCCGCCAATTCCACTACTTCCTTGGTTAGAGGATGAAATCTCTGTGCAAAAGCTTCGTATTCAATATTAGTGAAACCTTCATTTCTGGCTACCCCGCGAATAATGTCTGCCACGGCTAGCTGATTAGGATTAAGAGAATTGAGTATATTGAGCGTGGCGACAGTGGTGCCGGAGGGCGGGGGCGTCATGAATACAGCGGGGCCCCAATCGTCATCGTCGGGATCGACGTCACCCTCATCGTCAGTATCTTCAGGGGAAACGTTTCCGGTGTCAACCAGTGTGAAATTGCCGCCGCCTTTGTTTACAACGGCGACTGATGCGGTGCCTGGTACGGTGAGAGCATATTTGTAGTGATCTATTGTCAAGTCTACCCAACTATCCATCTCCTGATTGAGTACAGTAAAATACGCATCAGGATCATGGTCATGAAGTACAGTGTGATTTCCACAAACGTATACCAGGTTTACAAGTCTTATATTATCAACCAATACCACTATGAGATTATTTATTATTTCTCTGAAATTGTTAACAAGTTCATTAAATTTCTGTTCCGTTAGTCGTCCGTCCTTATTCTTTGCCCTCTCTTCTTCGATGGCTAAATCCAGGCGCTTCCCAGAATTTGAAATAATATCCAAAAATGCTAATGTGATATGATTCATTAATTTAATTAACCATTTTCGTCTTATTTCCTTTTTAGATGCATTTTTTAAATTTCCATTAAGAATTTCAAATGTTAGTTCCTTGTATGCCTGTTTAGAGTGGTATAGTATATTAACGTTACTCGCTTCAAGTGATTCTTGCCCGTCGGTAAAGGGTGTGCTTGCTTGCCCCTTGTTCCAATTCCAAGTATCTCTACCGGGTCCTGGTAGGTCTTCTAAATTTCCACGGAACTTGTCTTCGAAGACATATTCGTCTAACGTAGTCTTCCAACACATATAGTGTTTTTCATCGTTCCACATTATGTTGTCGTATTTTAACCACCACTTGTCGTCGGTAGACTTCTGGTTGATCTTCTGCGTACAGGATTTAGCGGCATTAAACCAATAGTCTATATCCTTTCCTTCAACTTCAGGTGGTGGGGCGCAGGCTTCGCCGCCACCCCAATTCTTTGGTAATTTACTTAAATATTCGCCGGTGATATTAGCATTGCCTAATCTGAACTGGTACACATTAGAAATTCCACAGTCAAAGTTATCTTTAAACCATTGTATATGACCATATAACTCCGATTTACCTTTGTACTTTCCAGTTAATAATTTGAAACCAAGGACATCCCACTCACCAAGATTAGGCCTATACAATTGTGCAATGTTTATTTCAAAAACTTTCCCAGCAATCTCGGTGCCATAGTTGATGATCGGGTTTTGTTTAACAAATTCTTCCTGTGTAACTCCCTGCTGCCTCCGGTCAAAATTAGAGACAGCAATTATATTAGAATTTTCAAATTGTTCTTCCTTAGGAAAGACATTCGTGATACCCACAGGAGCCCCTTTCATGTAACCACTTAAAATTCCAGGTATTCGATCGATTCCGGTGAAAAACAATTCGTCCCCACCTGGGGAAGCGTACTCGGTTATAAAATCCGGCTCTGAGGGAATGGCGCACGCGCGGAACTTGTTGACCGGTGTAGTTGCTGGAAAAGCCACTGCGTTCATGATGGCCTCATTGGCTCTCTCTTTGTTGGTCATCGCCGGGTCGATGGAAGCAACGACTTTTTTGTTAGGAATATTTAGTGATTGATTGTTGGCCGGCCCTATCGAATCCGTTGGAATGGAAGCAACGACTTTTTTGTTAGGAATATTTAGTGATTGATTGTTGACCGGAGTAGTTGCTGAGTCTCCTTGCTCGCGCAGCACGGGCACGTTGAGAGAACCGCAGGACTGCGCCGGCCCGAATTCGTAGTTCTGCCAAAAATAATCGCCGAGCTCCTCTTTGTACTTCTCGTCACATCTATTGCGGACAAATTCTCTACAATGCTCGCAATCTGCGGGCAGTTTGCCTACGCAATTAGTCACCAATTTTTTGCAAGTGTTCAAGGCAATTCCCGTATCGTAACCACTGATGGAGGTTACGGTTGCGGTCGCCCTCGTCGTGTTCTTCGCCGGCGCCTTCGTCACTGTCTGCTGCGACGGTGGGTCGCACCCTTCCTCCTCCGCTATCATACACGATTCCTCATTCCCAGCCGCGCATTCGTGTTCAAGCCATTCGCACTGTTCATTTTCATATTTTTCTACTCTCTTTCTATTTCTAGGCTTAACTCTTTGTAGAACCGAATATGGTTTTTTACGAGGTTCCTTTTTTTCATAAAGTTCTTTAGAATAATGACTAGAACCCCCGCTCGTGGCATTATTTGAATCTATAGATGGTTCATGAGAAGATCTCTTGTATTCTTTATGGTATTTCATTTATATTAAAGCAAATGTAATTTTTTTATAAAAAATAAACTACATTTACAATTTACAATTTACAATTTACAATTTAAATTATTATCTCTTTAATTTACATCTACCATTAAACTGTAGGTATACTCCATATATAATAAGGATGGACATACCCATAGACCATAAAAATTCTATTGAAGAAGACTCTCTTGTATGTTTATATTCACACCTGGTTCCTAGAGGTGTTTGTACACAACTATTGGGTATCTCTTCCATTAAATTACTAACTATAGCGTTAATAAATATTGCAGAAAAGAATATACCAAATCCATAAGAAAGGGGTATGTTAAAACAGTTAGAATACCATGCTGCAATAGCACTCGGAATCATTACTAAAACCGCCAAAGCTGCTAAAAGATGTATAGGCCAGAGAATAGTCATTGTTATTTATTAATACGTTTGATTTTTTTTTATTTTATTTAATAATTTTAGCCCATCAATTCCGAACCGGCTCCTAATTTACATTTACCTGTAAATTGACGGTATGTTCCGTATATAATTATAGCAGATGCTATAATAGCGTATATCTTCCAGAGTATATCGGCGATTCCTGGTGCAAAGCTAGCAATTGTACTTACAATTATTAACGGTAGAAACATAAGAAGGAATGCGTAACTAAGTCTAATATTCAAACAACGAGAATACCATGTTGTTATCGCAGACGGAATCATAATGAATATAAATAACAAACCCGCTATAATTTCAATCATTCTTTAATACAATAATTCATTTTTTTTTAAAAATAAATTCAATATGTGAATTCTTTTTCAGACATCAAGAGACTAATTTATCTTGATGTCGTCATTCAGAATTCTAATAAGTGTTTTAGATAGTCGCAGGAAATACTGTGGATCATCCGAACTTAGAATTTCCCGGCTTTGAGGATCATCCGAAGCCAGCGATAGACATTTTCATTTTCATTGTCTTCTCAGCTGGCTTCTTCCCGGGTCATCCCCATTTCATTTTAGGTTTTACATTTTTTTTAGGTTTAGATTTAGGTTGTCTTTTTAGATTACTAAGAAGTCTTTTAGCAGATTTGTATTTACGTCCTTTTTTAGAAACAAATGTAATGCTAATACCCTCTTTTTGGCATCTAATTTGCAGTCTTTTAAATGCCCTTGCTCTCATTTCTAACTCTTTTCTTGTTAGCTTCATACGCTTTCCTCTTACTACTTTAGTAACGGGGACACCAACTGATTTTAATTTGGCTTTTAGAACTCTTGTAGATGTATTTCTGATTGAAACCTTAGGTTTTTTACCGAAGGATGTATTCGACGGCGGTCTTCTCCGTGCCGGCGAGGTGGCGAGCCGACCCGCCTCTTTTGCCCGCTTCTGTGCCTCTATCACCGCCTTCCACGCATCCACCTCCTCCTTAGAAGCTCCTCCGTAAATCTTTTCAAGAAGAGTGTCTTTAATATTCCCCGCACCCCGATACAAAGACATTAACATACCTGCACCTTCTTGAGTATTTTTTTCATCATCAGTCAAATACACATACAAACCATCGGCTATAAGATCGTTTCTTTCCTTACTCTCTTTAGCCTCTAAAAATGAAAACTTACTAAACAATGAACATATCTCACTACTTAGAATATCAAATGATACATACATCTTATTCTCATAAGTTTTGGAATGTAAAAAACTTACTATTTGTAAAAAATCTCCCATCGTTTTAAATACGCTATAATGATAGTAATAACCGGTCGCTTGTGCTTTTGGGACAATGCCTTCAACACTATTATTATTTGAATCATTGCTTACATTATTAACATAAAGATTGCTCTTATTAAAATAACTTACTATATTTAAAGTTACTACTCTATTATCCTCAGAATTATTTGATTTTAATTTACATTTTACTATATTCACTCGATTTCCTTTTACAGTACAATAAATATTATATTCAGTATCTTCAATTTTATTTATAGTTCCTTCTTTGAAGGTTGTATCCGCTTCAATTATGGTTTTTTGTAGTTTATCTTTAGATGCTGCATCATATTCGCTCGAGATGTCTGTTACAAATATTAAATCATTATAAGACTCGCAACTACTAGCTTTTCTTCTTGATTGTTCTAATATAGAACTGTATATGGGTATCAAAGCTGATGAATTCGTGGTTGCATCAATTCTTAGTTCAACGGGTGAATTATTATAGTAGGATTTATTTAGTATCTTAACCATTCTTGTGATAGAATTATCACCGGCGCAATCTCCTTGACCTATGTTTTTTAGTGGTACAGTAGTAAGTCCGAATAAATTTAATATTTTTCCCGAAATAGATTTTGCTTTTGCATCTGTTGAGAAATAAGTATATTCTATTTTAAAACCCGCAAAAACCTTACTAATTAGTCCCTGACATACATCTACTAGATTATATTTATTCAAATCTTTTTTCAGCTCATCTATAAGTTGGTTAAGAAAATCTTCTTTAGCAACATCTTTAAAGCCGCGATTGCCACAAAAATCATGTGCGGCGTCGCACGCCATTAATATTCTAAAAAGTCCGTAAAAAATCTCCGATTCATCGCGTTTTACTGAAACAGCCAATAGATTTAATTTTCTTTGGTTTCCAAAACGCTCTTTATATGTTTTATATAAATCTAAGTTTATGGTTTCCATTATACAATAAACCAAATATTTTAATTACATATTAATTAGTGAAAGTCCACTCGTAGTAGTACCTGATTTGACCAGGTCTCTTTAGTTCGTCATACTTAAAAAAGACATATGATTCATCACATAACTTCCTTAGACTATTTTCAAAAGGTATCAACATAGTTTCTTCGTGGATAAACTTAGGATTTTCAACTACAAGCTTAGCATTTAAAGCCCTTCGTTTTTTATCCAAGACAAACATGGCCATATATTTAGGTTCAAATTGTCCACATTTAGATTCTTCTGGATAGAATCCGAAATAGAAATATTCTTCGGATGTGTAAACATCCGATGCCTGTTTCATTCTGAGACATTCTGTACAGTAATGTTCATCATACAATTCAGTGTCATTCCTTGCCATATGTAAAAGCCAGTTTTGAGCCCATGCGGCTCCATTTAAATGTGTTAAAAGTTTTAGTTCACCTCCCGAAGGAGGTGTTAAAGACTCTACGAAATCTGTAGTATGACTATTACCGTTTATAATATCATATTTATTATAAATGTTTGTTTTATAGAATGGGTTAATACAAGGATTGACAATAAAAGACAATAAAGGTATGCATAAAGAGAACATTCTATACTATTTATAGTGTATTTTTTATTTAAGTAGATTCCAAGATCTTAAGAACTTTATTAATCGTTGGAATACATACGTCTACCACTTGTGATATTTTTGATTTAGATGGTTGTTTAAGTTTTAGTTCATTTTTTACTACATAGAAAAGAATCCCAGCTGTAATAGATTTTGGTGTTACAGAATCTAGACGATCTATATTTTTCGTATAGATGTCATTACATGTGTAAATTGTTCTAAATGGTAAACCAAGTTCGGTGCAAAATTTACAAAAAACATCTGTATCCTTATTGTCTTCTTTTTTTCTTCCAAGATATTTATAAGCCGGAACATTCTGCATTATTTCCAAAAATACCTTTTCACCCTTTAGAAAACCTTTTTGATTTCCGGGGTTGTCTGTTAATTCAATCAACTTAGAACGTTCAATTGATACTTTATTTTGCATAGCAGAAAAATACAAACACGCGGATATAAGTCCATTTCTAACTGAAGCTCTAGTCAATTTTCCAGATTCCATGCACACGTGCCACATATTTTTTGCGGTTGGTAAAATAGAATGAGGTAGTGAAAGTAATGTACGATAATTTTCGAATTGTTCAGAAACTTTCCAAAATGTTTTTTGTTTATGTGAAAAAGTTTGTTGATAATGCAGAGTCATCATAAAGGAATTTTTATTAAATCCCGGTATAGTTCCAGATTTATCATATGGATTATCGCTTATATTAAAATCACCCCTCTGTGTTGAATTTTGAAAAGATCCATCGTCCTTTTTATGACTATTCCATTCGCATGATTCATGTTCAGTTTCTAATAGTTCTCCACACTCTAAACACACATTAGACTGATCCGATGGGTTATACATGTAATTTACATGAGGACAACATTTATTATGTAAAACATTTTTATTGGAAGAATTTTCAAATTCAATCTTATCTAGATCTTGCCATGCTAGTAAGACAGCTTCGTCCATCACAGATAGACGACTTTAATACACAATTATACATTTTATCTTTAATATGTCTATAAAAACGTAATATTTGCGGGATTATTTTAATTTAATTATGTTATATCTTTTTTAATTATGACTGAAGCGGCTATTATTAAAGATAATGATATATATTCTATAAGACTAGAAAAAGTTAAATCAATATACGTCGTAGAATTAAAGAAAGATACACCGTATAACGAAGATAAATTTGATGAATTTTTAATGTATTTAAAAAATACATGGGAATACATAAGAGAAAATGGATTAAAATATCATCACTTAATTAATCTAGGTGTAAATGGAAATAAAGATAATGAATTACCCCTAAATGCCTACATTAAATTAGTGAAAACTATAACCGAAATTAATGATATTCTAAACACTAATTGTCATTCCATATGTATACTAACAGGGGGGTCTATAAAGTGGAAAACTGCTTACGAATTAGCAACAAAATTGTGGAAACCCGATAAACAAAGACCTCTTTTATTTACAGAGGAACAAAAACATGTAGAAGCTTTTTTCCTTACTCATAAATTAATGCCTTATTTAGATACAATGAGTGAGTGGGTAGAATGTGAAGACGGTGGCTACATACGTAAGTAATTGCATAATTAATACTAATTAAATAAAATAAAATACAAAATGTTTCTTATTTTATTTAATTAATCTAAGTTTTAATAAAATTGTTTTGTTTAAGATAGATTTATACCTCTAAGAAGCTTAGAACCGAATGGTGTTAGCTTTAGAATATGAAGACCGGCATATACGGTAGCAAGGATACCGAATGCAATGTGCACACGCTTTACAAACTTAACACTGTCGGAACGAGAGCTGGCTCTACATTCATTGTCTAGTACTCCAACGCACATCCATAAGAAAGCCGCAATAACAAGTGGAACTACAATAGTGTAGATATTTGATTTTAGAAGACCGAAGAGCGAATTAGGCGATAACATTATTTTTATTATTAGTGATATATTTTATTTTTTAATAAATTAAATTTTATTTAGGTCATTTTTCCAAAAATCTGATACAGTGTAATTTTTATTTAATGTGTATTCTGTTTGTATTTTATCTCGTGAAGTGGTTAAAGATGTAATCGTGTCTTCGCTAAAAGAATGTATTTTCATGTCGGTTAAATATGTATATGAATTATTTACTTTCATATAAGAACGCAATTCTAGTTGTTCATTTATAAAACTAATCTTCTGTCGGAATACTTTTACATTTTCATCGATTACGTCATTGACAAAATTTATCTTTGCATTTATAAGATTTAATTCTTTGGACAACTTATCTGAAATATCTTTCTGTCTTTTGATATAATATTCACACCTGATTGTCCAAAATCTATAGACAATTTCTTCAACAGACTCTATTTTAATTATTTCATTTTTTTCATTAAAAACATGGATATTTTTACAAGATACATTTGATGTCAATTTTAGTTTCTTCTCAAATTCTTTATTATCTCTCCAGTTAATAATGTTTTCCAGAGGAATCTTGATTTCAAAATGTACATTAGTTTCTGTTGAATTATTGATGTAGCTATAGATTTCATTTTCTGTTTCTAGTTTATCCAAATGTGATTTGTAATCTTCAGTCCATGTTCCAATAGGAAGCTCTGTGATAGTTACTTTATTTGATTCAATTTTGTATACACCTTTTGTCATCCAGCGATTTTCTTCTATCTTTGTAATTACACCAGTAAATCCTTTGTACCATGGATTCAGTTCTTCGATGTCTGCATCGGGGTCATCTACTAGTTTAAGAAGTCTATCTTTTAAATCATCCGGGTTAAAACATGGGATATCAGTTGAAAATCCAGTTCCAATTCCGCAAGCACCGTTGATAAGAATAAGAGGTAGAACGGGGACATAAAAAGATGGTTCAATTGAAAATCCATCATCATCTAGATAGTTTAGAATAGATGTACTAAAGTCCGCTGAGTTAAAAATATTCTTAAAATTTTTTGAAAGATGTGTGAAGATGTACCTAGGGCTTGATGAATCTTTTCCACCAAGAAGTCTAGTACCAAATTGACCAACCGGTTCTAGAAGATTCATATTGTTAGAACCCACAAATGTTTGTGAAAGACCGATGATAGTATCTTGAAGACTCGTTTCACCGTGGTGATAACTTGATACTTCTGAAACGTAGCCGGCGAGTTGTGACACTTTAATTTCAGAATACAAATTTCTTTTGATACACGCATATATTATCTTTCTTTGTGATGGTTTCAATCCATCTACAAGACTTGGGATAGATCTTACATTATCGGCTATTGAAAAAAGGACAAGTTCTTTATTTATCAGATCTTTTACTCTTACATTACATTTTGTGTAATCCAGTGTTTTTGGTGATGTAATGTTATCAAGAATCCATTTTTTTCTTGCATCTGCCTCTGTTTTTGTAAACGCCATATGTAGGTATTTTTCATCCGTATTAGATTCTACTTTGTAGTCTAGAGTTTTCATATCTTTAAAGTATTCTTTAGCCTCTGAAGAGGTACTTGTACCAAGTCCCTTATAATATTTTACCTTATAACCTTCTATTTTATTAGTTTCTCTCCATTTATTATAATCGCTTAGGTTGTAGAAAGGCATTACCATGTCTTTTTTTGTTACTTTGATAACAGGCGTAACAAGTGAAGAAATGAAATCTATCTTCAAAAGTTCCGGCCAGGAATTACCAATGAAATTGACTAGAAGGCTTTTAATGTGAAACCCATCTGTATCAGCATCTGTCATTATAAGTATTTTTCCATATCTGAGCTCAGATACATTCTTGTATTTTTTACCGTTTTGAAGTCCAAGTATTTGCTTAATATGATTGATTTCTTCGTTTTTAGACAATTGTGAATAAGTTGCAGTTCTTGTATTTAGTAGCTTTCCTCGTAGAGGGAAAACACCATATGTGTCTCTTCCAACTACAGAAAGACCTGAGATAGCCGTAGCTTTTGCTGAATCACCCTCTGTAAATATGATAGTACACTTGGATGAATCTTTTGTACCCGCCCTGTTTGCATCATCAAGCTTTGGGATGATGATTCTTGATGTTTTCTTACCATCTGTTTTTTGTAGAGATTTCTTTTCCTTTGCATCAGCCAAAGCAAGTACATTTTCTATGATTCCAAGCTTTGACACACTCTTGACAAATTCATCTGAGGCCGAGAATTTACTCCCGAACCCTGATACCTTTGTGATGTGCTTTTCTTTAGTCTGAGATGAAAATGAAGGATTTTCAATGATACAATTTATGAAAACGAATATGTTGTCTTTGATGTAATTAGGTTTAATAGTAAGACTCTTGTGTTTTTCTTGGATAATTTCTGTGATTTTTTTGACAATGGGTCCGATGACGTGCTCTACATGACTACCTCCATCTGATGTATTTACTCCATTTACAAATGAGATACACTGAAATCCGTTTTCAGATGGGGCAATCGCCACTTGCCATCTAGGAGTTTCTTGAATAACTCTTGGACAGTTCTTTTTAGGACCGATATACATAGAAATGTATTCTGAAAAATCTTTTACATTCAGTTTTTTGTCGTTGTAATATACATCAACACCCTTGGGTGTGATAGCACACATATCAAATGTGCGCCTAATTAGAATACTTTTAGTGTCTTCATTTAGAGTGTCAACTCCAAACCTTTTAAAATCTGGCTTGAATGTGATTTTTGTGTATTCTTTTACCGATTTCCCCAGTTTTGGCTTACAGATTTTGCTTAGATTTTTTTCAAAGGTCTGTGTGTATTTTTTACCTCCAGATGCTGTCTCAACTGTAAATGTATCAGAAAAGATAGCTGCAAGTTTAGCGCCCAGCCCGTTAAGACCCCCTGTTGTCCTTTTCTTGGTGTCATCATGGTTGCTAGTGGTTAGAAGATTTGCAAAAATAAGTTCAGGTATGTAAACGTTATATTCTGGGTGAATCTCTATAGGTATTCCAGAATCGTTATAGATTGAAATTGTATTATCATCGGAGATCCAAACCTTTATACATGTCATATTTTTATTTCTTTGACGTTCATCTGAGGCATTTGTCAAGATCTCATCAAAAATCTTGAATATGCCTGGATTCCATCTGCATGTCTTAATGGATGAAGTGTTAGTCCCCTGATTTACAATCCAGCAGTCAGATGTTACATCTGATATGTCTCCTACGTACATACCCGGCCTTTCTAAAACATGTTCTATTTGGGTATATTTTTTATAGTTTTCAGCCATAATTCAATTTGATGTAAAGTAACTGATTATAAATTGTATTTTATTTTTAAACCAGTTATTTTTTTGTAAAATTTCTTAAACTATATTAGGCGGTGAAGTGAACCTAGTTTTTAGATTGTGTATCATATTATTAATCTCGTCAGCCGTTCTAAGTCCTACGAACTGGGTTTTGTCATTTCTATACTTTATGATAGTCGTAGGTATATTATAAATTCTATGTTTAGACAGGAATTCTTCAAATTCATCATTTTCTACGTCTATAGTGTATGTTATAGAATCTGGTATATACATTAGTATTTGTTCTATTTGTTTACAAGGGAGACACCACTCGGTCCCAAATTTAAAAAATACTATTGTATCCCCAAAATCAATACTATTTATGTCATTATAAGAATCAACACTGTGAATTGGATGAGAAATTTCCATTAGTATATTCCTTAGTTTTAAGTTATATTTAATTTTAAAAAATATACGCATTTCTTAATAAATTTATGTTTCTATCTAATTTTGACTTTTATAGATTTGATTTACAGGCTGTTGTGATAATTATAGCAACTATATGTATATGTATAGGTATAAATAAATACAGAGAAAAAGGAATCCCAGATGAACAGAAAATTAATGAAAGTTTAATTCTACTAGGGAGTGGAATACTAGGGTTTATTATAAGTTTAATTGTTTCTTATGCGACATTAGAAGCAGATATTCTAGATACGTCTGATTATTATAATTAATAATATTAATGTAATAATAGTTATGTCGATAAGTCTATCAAAATTTAATCCACGTAAAATAGAAGAAAAGAGACTAACAGGTTCAGGTCCGGCTACCTGTGTTTTTATAGGAAAAAGAGGAACCGGTAAAAGTACATTAGTTGCAGATATATTATATCGTCTACGAAAGATTAATGCAGGTGTTGCAATATCTGCTACAGAAGATGGAAATGCTTTTTATTCTAATTTTATACCAGAAATACTTATACATTCTGAATATAAACCAGAGATTGTACAGCAGATTGTAACTCGTCAAAAAAAAGTAATCGATGGTAAAAAGAAAGACCCCAGTAAAGACGTATTTGTTTTATTGGATGATTGTATGTATGACAAACGTATGATAAGAGATCCAAATATACGCGGTATATTTATGAATGGTAGACATTGGAGAATTACATTTCTATTGACTATGCAGTATTGTATGGATTTACCACCAGACCTTAGAGCTAACATCGATTACATTTTTATCCTTCGTGAAAATATTATACAAAATCAACAAAAGTTGTATAATAATTTCTTTGGGATATTTCCACACTTTTCTATATTTCAGGATGTTCTTAATAGTTGCACAGAAGGTTATGACTGTTTAGTTTTAGATAATACATCCCGAAGTAATAATATAGCAGATTGTGTTTTTTGGTATAGAGCTACCCCCGATCGTAAATTTAAAATAGGTTCTAAAGATCTTTGGACATACTGTAAAAAGAATTATGATGCTAAAAAAGCTAAAGAGATACCTGAATTTGATTCTAAAAAGATGAAAAAGAAGAACGCTCCTAGTGTAGCTGTTAAGAAATTAAAATAATTTAATAATTTAAATGGTAAATTATATTATTAGTGGAATGTTATTAAACGAGTGTATTATTAGTAAATATGGAACAACCTGTCTTTTTAATAATGGTTATAGTTTAAGTGAAAATGTGTTCAAATTGGAAAATTTTTTAATGTATTTAATACTAAGACCAGTTGAAAATATTATTTGGAAAACTATAAATAGTATTAATTTTCGACACTTCTCTATAAACCAAGAAGACTTGGATTACATCTCATTTACTTAGTCTAGAACGAGTTCAAATTCAGGAAATACATCATTCATTTTACTAATGTCTCCGTCTAGATGTTTATTTAATTTGTAGTATTTATGTTTCATCATAATTTGTTCTGCGGTTAGTCCGTCTTTGTAAAACTCGGGTTTAATGTCATCGTCCAGAAAGTAAGGAATAAAAGACGCTGCAAAAAGAGCACCAGCTACAGGGTAAGCGCGCTTAATTAATTCTTTACGTGTTGGAGGTTTTAATACAAAAGATTCAGTAGAAAACAAATACAACAATGCAAAAATAATAGCTTTTTTCATTTATTTAATGTGTATATTTTATCTTTTTAAATTTAGTATATTTATTGTTAAAAAAAATACATATTAAAAAAATGTGTATACATTAAATAACAGTTATGCCAACTGAAGAAGAAAAAAGACAAGAACTGATAAAGTGTATAACACGATACTTTAAGGCTGAAAACGATTATCTCAGAAGATGCGCGAGTGAATTAAAAAATTACGGGATAGTAGTTATAGACCTCAATTTGATTAAAAAAGAAAGTGACTTTTTAAGGAAAACAGACTGGTTTTCAGAAATAAAGAAATTTCAATTGAGGGATTTCAAAACAGATAATCCACAACACGGATTTGTATTAGGAGCATTTGGGGCATTGGGTAATCCATCTAGCTTTCATAATCTAGTTATGTATCAATTAAGATACGTTCTCTTTAAGAAACTTTCTAGAGTTTTTGGATACATGGACAATAAACGTTACTTAGAGTCTTTATTTGACCGTGTTGCAATCCGTAGAGAAGGTACAAGTATAGGTGGTGAGTCTTTTCACAGAGACACCTGTAGTGTTCAAAAAGATTCAGATCACATTTACGGAGGATGGATAAATTTAGACAAACGTGGTAGTCAATATTTCTCCTGTGTTCCTGGTACACACACTTGTGCGGGACGTGGTGGTTTTGAAAAGATATCGGGTGATTATCCAAATAAAGTAAAAATAGAAATTAAACCAAAACAGGTTATTATCTTTAACCAGAACATTATACACGAAATTAATAAACAGAAATTCACTACCAATTCAGTAAGGCTTTATCTGGGCTGGAGACACACTAATGAATCCGAACCTCTTTTTAACAGTAAAACCAACCCACAATTTAACATAACACAAATTCTACAAAGACAACTTGTTCCACCGCTACCAAGTGGAGATCTCGCTGTTATGTATAGTAAAAATCATCCAGGATTATGGAAAAGTCGCATGGAAATACTTTCATCTGAAATAAAAGATTATTACCTTGAGACAGATCCCAAAAAAACACAAAGATACAAAGACGGTAAAGTAGTTAAAAGGGCTCTAAAAGAGCCTATACAATTAGTAGAGATTCCTGATTATCTGAAAAAGATCTACCTGCCTAACAAATTCTTTTATTAAATTACAATTTTTAATAATAATTAAGAATATAAATGAATAAAAAATACATATTGGAGCTAAGGGAAATGGGTAGAAAAAAACTTATAAAATGTGCAGCCAATGCCAAAGAATTGGAAAAGAAAAATAAAGATCTTTTAACTAATTACCCATATAATAAACTATTTAAAAACCCATGTAAAAAATGTGATAACGATTTATATAATAGTAAAAGAGAAGATGTAATAGCAGGTATAGGAAATAAAACATTGATTAATTATTCCCCTGAATTAGAAAAACAGGTTGAATTGTTTGTAGAAAAACTACGAAATAAATATAACATACCTAAAATCGCATATGTAGAGTGGAGGAATAAGGGTGGAAGAGGACATAAGTTTGATTTTTTAATTATATTCACATGGGGTGATATAAAAAAAGAAGTTAAAGTTGAATTTAAACATAATACTATCACTATTGAAAATGCTCCTCAGTTTTTTTCTCCTGGAAAACCATCTCAATACATGGATAATTGTTTTGAAGACTATTTTTTTGATAATGGTTTAAAAAAAATAGCCAAAAAATTTAATCTAGAACTACCAGATAAAAGTGTATATATAAAAACTAACACAACAAACAAGGTTAACTGTTTGAAAGAATATAAAGAATTATACGACAGAAATTCAGAGTTTAATAATTTTTGTAAAAGTATAGATCATGCTGTTATAGAAAAATTCATAAAAATTACAAACTTGAACATAAACAAATTATCTAAAAAAATTCTAGAGGACCAGATGGACAAGAATTATATGTGCTATAAAGACGGAATAATTTATCATCGCGAACAGGATCCAAATCTCTTTATTATAGAAGAAGTCATAAGTAAAACACGTAATAGCTTTATATGCAAAACCAGAGGTGGTATGACATTAAACGTTATGTTAAGATTTAAGAACGGTCTTGGACTTCAGTTTCCAGCATTCCAAATTAGCCGAAAAATCCCAACAGTAAAGGAATTAAAAATTATTTGTCGTGAGAATAATATATCCCCCGTGCCTAAACTTAAGAATGATATAATTGCGGTATTGAATGAAAATAGAGTTATATTTTAATTATAAATTGGGATAATATTTAATAATTCAGTTTTATTAATAGCTGAATTACCAAAGTATAATGAAATGAATTCGCGTGTTCGTTTATCATCAAAAGATTGAATAATCTTTTTATATTCTAAAATAGATTCTTCTATTGACATCCTTTCGGGGGGGATAATATACATTAAATGGTTCTCTATTAGGTATTCTTTATTTGTATTTTCATTTATAATACAATATTTAAAATCATATACTCCAGTGCCATAACCTCTATTTACTATTAATATTGGCTTTGTGTACCCTGTTTTGTTTATATAATTTTTTTTATCTATATTAGAATAATCTTTTGGATAATAAGTTTCATTATTGATATCTGAACTATATATAAGTCTAGTTTTTGATTCGTCATCTGTAAGAATTTTTTTACATTGATTCCATACTACAGAACCGATACCCGTATTAAATCCCATAACAGAAAGTGTAGTTGTATTAACGTATAAATTTTTTAGTTTTATGATAGTTTCCTCGGAACTAAATATAATATATTCGTTTATTTTAAGCACGTATTTATTATCAATTTTATCATTTGGTTTTTTGTTTTGTATAATTATGAGAACTGTGTCTTGTTGGGTTTCTATATATTTGTGATTACAATTAACAATCTTTAATATTTCAAAATTGTTATTTATATATTTTCTTGTTTTTTCATAATATAAACAATTCATAAAATTTCTAGGTATAATAAAACTTAATACCCCGTTTTTACTTAACATTTTTAGAGATTTTATAATAAATATAATAAAAAGATTTGGTCTACCTTCAAAATAATTATAATATATAGCGTCAATATCATCTTTCTTTATAACCGAATATGGTGGGTTGCCGATTATAAGATCAAAAGTTTTCTCAGTATTAAAATTTAAAAAATCTATATTAATCAGTTCCACGTTAGGACTTTGAAAGCTTTTTATAGATTTAAATATATATTGGTTTAATTCTATACCAGTTATATGAGCCGATGGGTATAATTTATTTATTTGAGTAATAAATTCACAAGATCCACAAGATGGTTCTAGAATCCTATTAAAATTAATATTATATTCTTTTAAATATTGTAATGTTGTTGAAATTGTAGCAGGTGGAGTAAAAAATATCCCATTGTTTTTTTTAATATCCTTATCTATATCTTTAGTGAGATCTAAAGATAGTTTAGAAAACCCTTTATCTAATTTATCAACCATGAGTTTATTTTAACTGTGTATACATTATTTTCTTAAATGATTTAAAAATTAAATACATACACATTTAAATACTGGTGTTTAGTTCGTTTACAAATGAGAATGAAAATCGCTGGTGTTTGGTTCGTATTTGTTTACATCTATATTTAATAGTTCTTTTACTCTATTATTTAGTATTTCCTCCAGCTTAAAATCGCCAGGGTTCGGGCAAAGTTCATTTAGTCTTTTATTTAGTATTTCCAGCTGCGCAGAGTTTTTCTGCTTCAATGACTTCAATCGCCTTTCCTCTACCTTGATACTTTTCTTTAACGAGTAAATTTCCATCTGTTTTTTCTTTTCTGGTGATAATGAACTTGGCTTTCCATCGGGACGGACAGGTTTTCGCTCATTTTTTCGCATAACCTTACTATCCCATTCTGGGTCTGTTATAGTAGGACAATTGTTAGCATAATGCCCATACTTTAAACATCTATAGCATACTACTCCTTTACGCGTGGGTGGATCAGAATTTCTTAAAAATTTTATAAGAGCTGTTTTATCTTCTGAAGGATTATTTTTATTTTCCAGTTCAAGATTTCGCCTTAACCATGTATTATTTTGAAGTTCATATTTTTGTTGTGGATTCATAATAATCAATTATAAATCTTATTTTTAAATTAAATTATATAAACATAAAATATATACATCTTTACGGGTATATTTTATGGACAAAATCAATGAATTGAAATCAATTCCCATGCATGAACAGCGTTCTGATGCGTGGTTCAAACAAAGAGAAAACAAATTGACATCAAGTGACGCAGGAACAGTTCTAGGATTGAATCCTTATCAAAAACCAAAAGAAGTACTTTTTAAGAAATGCGGTTATGATCCAAAGCCATTTGTTGGTAATATTGCTACTCGTCACGGTCAAAAGTATGAAGACGAGGCTATTGAAAAGTATTGTAAACTAACTGGTCAAAAGAGTTACGAATTTGGTCTTATTGCACACGAGGATGTTCATAAATCCGATGAATATCCATGGCTTGCTGGTTCGCCAGACGGTATTTCTATTAATGTAACAGACCCCGATGCAAAGCCTATTCTATTGGAAGTTAAGTGTCCTTATAAGCGAAAGATTATCCCAGGAAAGATTCCAGAGTATTATTATCCTCAAGTTCAGTTGAATATGTTCATTTGCGGACTAGAGGTTTCTGATTTTATTGAATATTTCCCCCCGAAAACTATGAGTATTGTAAGAACTTACATTAATCATAAGTGGCTTAAGAAGAATTTGCCTATTCTGGACAAGTTTTGGAAGGATGTAGTTCATTATCGCGAAGTGGGAATTAAATGTCATCCCGAATTTAAACACCCTAAGAGAGTTCTAGATCTTACTACAAAAGACAATTCAGACGTTTCACCTGTTAATCTTACTGAATGCCTAATAGTTGATTAAATTCATTCAAAATGAATTTAATTTCGTTTAATAGTTTAAAAGAATAAAATATACAAAATGTAAATGGGAATTAGAGGATTAAATGCCCTTATTAAAAAACATTCTCCAGACTGTATAACATACAATGACATTAAAAAATACTATGGCAAAATTGTTGCTATAGATTGTAGTATACTACTTTATAAGTTTAAATATGCATCTAAAGTAGAAAATTCTCATCTAATCGGTATAGCAAATAGAGTAAAATTTTACGTAATGAATGGAATTCTTCCCGTGTTTATTTTTGATGGGGTTCCTCCAGATGCAAAGAGTATAACATTAGAAAAAAGGCACGCCGCCAAAGAAAAGATATACCTTAGATTAGAAGAATTAAGAGAAAAAGTTCCTGAAAATTTTCAGGATGAAAAAGATATAAGTGATGAAATTGAAAAACTTCAGTCTCAAATTATAGTAGTAAAGAAATATCATGTAGAACAATGTAAAGAATTCCTTGAAAAATCTGGAATTCCTTATTGTACAGCACCAAGTGACGCAGAAAAGTATTGCGCCTTTCTCCAAAGAAACAAATTGGTAGATTATACAATAACAGATGATTCTGATGCTCTTACATTCGGATGTTCTAATGTTCTTAAGACTAGTATAAGTAAACAAATAACCGAGATTAATTTAGAAAAACTACTATCAGACATAGATATGAATATGGATAATTTTGTGGATTATTGCATTTTATCCGGTTGTGATTATACCGAGTCTATTCCACTTATAGGACCAGTAACTGCATACAATTTAATTAAGAAACACAAGTGTATAGAAAATATAATAACCAATGAAAACAAGATACCTGAAAATTTCAATTTCAATATATGTAGAGATATATTCACTACATTCGATTATGGTATACCAGAACCATTCTGTATGAAAAAGACAAATAAACAAGTTTTGATAGATTTTATGAATGAACACAATTTTAGAGATAATGTAATTTGTAAATTTATAAAAATTTTAATTTAATTCATTTTATTTTTGAATTAATTTTAATTTAATTTCTTTTCTATATATTAAAATAAATATGTCCGACTTACTTGATCTATATTTTGGCGCCAAGCGCCGCCGCCGTCGTTCGCGTTCGCCCAAGCGCAAGCGTACTCGCTCGCCCCTCCGCCGCCGTCGCACCCGCAAGATTTCGAAGGCTAAGACTTCGATTGTAGTTGCCGGCCGTAAGCGTAAGCTTTACAAGGGTAAGACTGGTGCCCTTTACTACCGCTCCAAGGGCCGTAAGGTTTACATTGGTAAGAAGCGCCGCACCCGCAGAAGCAGAAAGACTCTTCGCCGCAGACGTACCAGGAGACGTTTAAAGATGACTAAGGCTGCCATTCGTGCGCGTCGTGCCTACCGTCGCCGCAATCGCAAGTCCGCTCGTCGTGGTCGCAAGAGAAAGCTAAAGATGACTAAGGCCGCCATCAAGGCTCGTGCTGCTTACCGCCGCCGCACGCGTTCGCGCTTCGGTCTCTGGTAGATGTGTAATTTAATGTGTAGCGTGTAGTGTGTAATGACATTTTAGTGTGTAAATTAAATGTAATTAAATCATATTAATTCTTATTATGAATTTAAATGATTTAGTTAAAATTGGAATGTTTCATTTTTCTAGACTAAGGATGTCGTCAAATGTTATATTTTCTATCTTAAGATATAATATTTTTTCTATCATCCTTATAGTAGTTGGTATAGTTTTATCTTTAATCACTTTAATTATCTCTAACTTTTCGACAGTTTTATTAAATTCGATTATACATCTATTTTGATAATTTTCAAGACTCTTTATATATTCAATTTGTTTCTTTCCTTCTGGCGTATTTTCTTTAATTTTAGCAAATAAAACCAATCTTTTAAAATTGGTTGTATATAAGTCAATATCCTTATTGTTTTCTTCTACTAGTAAATTAAATGTAATTCTATCTACTGGCTTCCATTTAAAACAAGAATAATTTACACCGGTTGTTATAGGTAAATTATTTGGTATCATGAAAAGCTCTTCATTTTCATTAAGTTTTGAAAATTCTATTATGTTTTGAGACCAATAGATAACATCTAGTTCAATAGATGATTTTAATGTATTGTTTTTAAAATAATAAGCCTCTGCTAGTCTATCCAGATAGGAACTTGTATTAATTTTATTTCCTGCAGACATAAATGAATCACATATTATAATTTTTTCTTCCGTAAACGATATATCAAAAATACTTCCATAGAAATATTCATATGAACAATTTATATCCAATTTATAAACCGTAAAATCTTTAAATATAATAACAGATGTATTCTCAGAATGAGAGTTAATAAAAGTAAACAATATAGCCCTTTTAGTATTTATAGTGTCTTTTTTAGCGAAGATATAATCATAATCATTTAATTTTGTAAAATGACATCTTTCGATATTAACAGATGTTTGGGCAGGAAAATAACGATCGGTTCTTCCTGTCCAGATATTATTTAGTAAAAATATAATCTGCTTTTTATATTCATCATCTAATATTTCAATTAACATATATTTTAAAGTATAATTATAATATAAATCACAGTCTTTAAATATATTTAAAGGTTCTTTATATTTTTAATTATTATGTCCTTTTCAAATAGGGAAGAAACACTTGTTAATTTTCTTTTAACGTATTACAAAAATAAAATGTCACTTCTTCGTGATATAGTTAATCAAAATACCCCACTTAGTCTAAGATTGTTAGACTGGCTTGTAACAAACTATTCAAAAAAATACAATATTATTTACCCTCTTTATAAAACAAATGGTGATATAATTTATTTTAATATTTATCTTGATTATAAAAATCAATTAAAGGCGTATTCAAAAAAATACTTCGACCCATTTTGTAGACAGAGGAGAATATTAATAGATAGTAATACATTAAAGTGGAAAGAATACTCACCTGATACTATTATAGAAGATAAACAGATAATAACCACAGTTGGTCAACTTAATTTCTTCAAATGGGTCATAGAGAATAAAATATATGATTATGCATTAAGTAATATCACCCTAATAGATTCCGATATGAATACAACACTTCTTAACAAGAGAAAAGATAAGAGAACTGTTTTATCTCCTAGTGCAGTGAAAGGAGTTTATACAAATAATTACAAAGTAACAATTAAATTTAAAGGCTGATTTTTAATATATTTAAAGTTTTAAGATATACTTATATAATGGATAATCCTCTTACAACCTGGTTTTATACAACTGGTAAATTTGTAACGGATTCTGAAAAACAAGAAGTTACTCATTTTTTACTAGACGGAGGTAAATTAGACATTTCTAAAGATTATGAATTATTTCAAGAAATGTATTCTAAATACATTCATTTTAAAAATTGTATAGTAGAAAGGAAGACAAATTTATTTAAGTTTTTTATAGATTTTGATTTTAATTCTACAGAGATTATAGATATATCAGGATTTATTGAAGTTATACAAGATGTTATAGAAAATATATATGGGGTTCCTCAATTATGTATAATAACCTGTGCTGATAAATATAAAGAAATTATTAAATCCGGTATTAAATATATAAAACAGGGCTATCATCTACATTGGCCGGATATTCTTGTTGATAAAAATACTGCTAAAAACATCCGTAAAAATATCCTCGTAAGAATGAAAACCGAGTTTGGTGAAATAGAATCATCTTGCGATAAATGGGAAAAAATTATAGATAAATGTGTTTATGATGCAAATGGTCTTCGAATAATAGGTTCGGATAAATGTTCTATATCAGACGGTATTAAATTTTATGAAAATAGAGTATACGAAGTTAAATCGGTATATAATGGGAAAAACTTTGAAAAGGAACTTACAAAAGAATACATTAGTAATAATTTATTGGCTATTAGGAAAACAAGTGTAAGATCAGATGCAACTTGTATTACACCATATAAGAACCTTCAATTTTATGAAGAAACAGAAGACTCCGGAGAAACTTCTTCGATGAGAGGATTTAATAGACTTGATAAAGATTCTAATGAATATATATCAATTATTAAATTCTTTAATAATTATATTCCTCACTACAAATCTGAGGATATTCGTATAATTCAAAAATCTAAAGACAACCCTGTATATATAATAGCTACAAAATCTAAGTACTGTCAAAATAAAGGAGATTTTCATTCTCATAATAATATTTATTTTAAGTTAACCCCGTCTGGATTTTGTCAAAAATGTTTATCTGAAAGTCAGGGTGAATTTGGTTGTTGTAGAGATTATCAGAGTGAACCCGTACCTATTAGTCCTGGTTTAGAAAGCGCCTTAGGGTGGAAAAAACCTAAAGAAAACCCCGGAGATTTGCCTAATTCTGAAAAATTCACATTGGAAAATATTCTATCTGGTATGGAAAATAGAATAACAAACAAACAACAATCTCTAGGACCCACTAAGTGTAAAAAAAATAAATTTAAGGCTGATTTAGTAAAGAAGAATTATTAATTATAACAGCTAAAGATATCAATAACGCTATTACAATTTTCCCCTTTATGTTAACTTTGTCTATAGATTCCATTATATAAGGAAATGTATCATTAAATATTTTATAAATAGGGGATGAATTTAATATAATATAACTAAATAAAATTACAATAATCATTCTGTGATTTTTCTTATCTTTTATATCATTTATTATAATCTGTAAAGCGGTATCTCTTACTAGAGACTTTTTATCTATTTTTGTTGTTTTAGAGTTTGAGATATCGTTCTTTTCTCGCATACCACTTCTAACAGAAACTGGAGAGTTTTCTCTCTGTGGTTTCTGTTTGTTAAGCGTATTTAATTTATTGGGAATCTTTTCACTCATATTGTCGCTGTCATTGTCATTGTCATTGTCATTAATATGATTATCGTTTGAAACAGGGGGTGTTTCTAATTGTTTTACATTGCATTCAAATTCTGACATTAAGATATATTATATTATACATTTAATAAAAAAACTAAAATTTAAACGTTTTTATTAAAAAAAAAATATATATGATTATATAAAAGATATGGGTATTAGTAATGTAGCCATCAAGACGTTTAATTCATCAGGTTCTCAATCTGTGTGTAGAGCCAACAAATTTAAAGAAGACACACTGATAGAATCTGATTTTTTAACCAAATGCACTACAAGTTATATATCTGGAACTGGTCAGAGTGTTATTCAGGGTAGTATAAAGGGTTTCCCCACTGGTCTTCCATCTCAGGCAAGCAATCATGACATATTTGATATTCCGGATGATGTTGATGCTATTAGTGATATTGTATTAACTGGCACAATAAATTTCGACATTCCAGAAAATCCATCTAATGAAATAACATCATATGTAAATAGCACATCCATTTACTTTTCTGATTATCTATTTTTAAGTATGATAGATAAAATAGAGATTAAATTAGGAGGATTAATTATAGACACTATTACATCAGATTCAATTTATGCAAGAAACGTAACCGAACTTGATGGCGAAGTATGCAAATATTCTGGTTCCAAAAGAATGTGTGAAAGCCCCAACGTTTATACAAATAGAAGATTACCACTTGGTGAGCGCTCTGACCATCCAAGTGGAGTCAACAATGGCAGCCATACTAGGAGCGCGCCTACAGGAACTTCTAGTATAAAAAATAATAAAGTAGAATGGTCTATATCTATTCCATTTACTGGAAGGGGTAGCCAAATGACTAATGCTTTCTTACAGGCTGGATCTACAACAAATACACTCTCGATGAAAGTTTACTATAATAATTTCGACCCATTAAGATTTCATGCTATTAGAAAAGAAATTTGTGATGCGTCGGTGGCGAGCATCACCCACGCCGATGGCTCAGGCGGAAGCATAACCTACCAGCCACTAACAAATGAAAATAGTGAGGGGTGTGGAATAGCAGCATGGCCTCTATTTGGATATCATCAGGCTACTTACGGAGTTAATCAGGAAGCCACTAATTGGAAATTCTCAACATCGGCAACTATAACTACCCATATGATAACAGAGACTGAGAAAAACTTTATTAGAAACAATATAGTGAATAGAATTTTAAAAACATCAGAGACACTTGAGTTTCCAGAACCCGAAAAGCTCTTAAATTCATCTCCCACTGGTTCAAATGACGCAAATGGCTCCGCGATTATATCAAAAAAACCACCCGGGGAATATACAGAAGTAATGTTCGATATTAGTAACTTCGAATGTAATTGCAGTCATATTATATTATCTCTTAGGTTACCTTCTTTCGTTAATAACAGTTTAACTAAACATATTGACACAGCCTCTATCGCTGCCGCCATTGATGCCTCCGTTACGGCTAATACACAGGGTTTCTTGAATAACCACCTTCAATACCGCCAGAATTGGCCTTCATCCCCAGGACTTTTTTTCAATGCTGATAAGATTGACCCAACGATCTTCGCGCCTGGTCCGTGGCCACGCATCTCCATGAGCGCTGGATACTGGAGTGGTATAGATCATTTAGAATCTTATAGTCCACTAATCCCAGATGATAATCGTGGAGATTTTAATTCTTCTGAAACGATAACTCATTACCCTCTTATACCATTCGATGTAACAGATTTCCGCACAGGTGGCATGGATTCTCAATGGCTCCATGCTAGCCTTGCGAACTACCACGCATTTACGGGAACTAACCCTATCCTCAAAAAACCTCATTATCCCGAGGTTCCTAGAGTAGGATATGTAAACGATTGGTTACACTCCGTTGAACTTGTAATAGGAGGCGAAAGAACTGGTTTTGTTCCCGGTACAGCTCTTAAGATTTCTCAATTAAGTGATTATGGATTAAAAAATCATAATAATGAAGGTATATATGTTTTAAAACTTTCAGATTCTGCATTTAGTACATCTGGTGTACCCCTTGCCAAATGTAATAGTGTAAAATTAAATATAAGGATAAACAATGATATATATAACCCAATAGCGAAACGAATTGGTACATCTTCGGGAGATATATTGACTAGCACTAATTATGATTTTACCGGTGATACTCTAGATGGTACTTCTATAGCAGCAGGGAAACCAAAATTAGTTGCTACAGCTGTTGGTACTACAGTCCAAACAACTGTTGGTGGTTCTATCTCACTTTCAGCCTAAATACATAACTCTTAATTGTCTTATTTTTACGAATTTAATTGTAATATAATATATATCGTTATAGTATATATTATATGGCAACTGGTTCATTTGCCGCTATAGCATCATATAACGGAACCGGTACGCAGGGGTTAGCCGTTGTGGATAAAATAAAAGATGACGATGAAGATGATGTAATGTCTGTATTCTGGAACAAAACAGATACAGATAAACAAATTTTACACGGATCTAACATTCTAGAGATTCCTACATCAACATCTAATAAACAAGGAACATGGGGTGGCAGTCAGACTTTCAGTGTTAATCCAGAAGTTGATTGTATAGGAGACATTTACTTAGCATTGAATGTAGATTTTAACATCCCTGAATCTTCACTGGTTGAAGAACAATATCCAAGAACAATAACCACGTTATTACAAAAACCGTCTGATCCAAATCATGAATTTTTAAACAATACACAACCAGTTGGTTATTCTCTTAGGGGAACAAAGAAAGGTGATACAGAACCTAAGAGTAGTATAATAGGTTATCAACAGGGTTTTAAAAGAGATGAATCAACTAGTTATGATTCTAATGGAATACCGTCTGCATATTCTCAAAATGGATATCCAAATAGAGGAGAGGGGGATGATGAACATTGGATGGAACTTCCCGCTCAGAGAAAAACATTAAAAGGGATAAGAACTTATTATGATACTAACCCATCATCAGGAGAAGAACCTAATGAATTAGTTAATACAGGTATGTTATCTAAATCTGATTCTGTTCATATGACAACAGTTGATACTCAGGTGAATCAACCCCATGATAATTCAGGTAATATTCTAGAAGGATTTAATAACTGGATAAACACATCATTAATCGAAACCGCAAACGATAATCATTTAAGCGCTAAAGTAACAGATGGACCTCCCCCTGGTAGATTTCCTGGAGTATTAACCGAAGAAGACGCCAACGAAATAAAACACACTGGCAACGAATTTTTAGCTTTAGATGAAAACGGGGAATTTGAGATATATAATTCCGAGGGGGTTGTAGCAAGTGATCTATTTAAATCTTATCTTAATAGAAATGACATCGATAATTTAGTGAATTATTATAATGACAGTACAACACGTTCGCATCCCCTCGAGACATTAAACGAGACATCCGGGTTACAAGATGGGGAGGTTAAAAGTATAACAAAAAACAGTTTTTCTATAAATGATCAGGAAGTCGGTAACGCAGATTTTAATGGAGAGTGTGTTGCTATAAGCGAAGATGGTAATACAATGGCAGTTGGGCAGGGGTTTACAATATCTAGAGACGGACTGGTAACAGCAGGTGTTAAAGACGTTGCCCATAACGCTCCATGGAACACATACACACCAGCCGAGACTCCTTATGGAACCTGGTCTCATGATAATAAAGTAGAAGGAGTACCAATTGGGCATTATATGAAAAGACCTGATAATTTAAGCATAGATGATACTATAAGACATATTGGAAAAGTTAGAGTATATAAAAAGAAAAAAGGGATTTGGATGTTATCAGGAGTATTACATCCTCCAAAATCTACCTTTACACCACCCAAGAGACCCGGTATAAATAATACTATTGTACCGGGTCCTCAGAACGGGTTTGCTAATGGTAATACTATTTTTACAGACCCGTCTTCTAATGGTATGACTTTAGAATGGACAGGGAAAAATCAACATAGTAGCGTCGTAAACCCAGATTTTACTGCTAATACACCCACAGATCTCAATGCAGAGTCTACTAATTTTACCGGTTTTACACAAGGTGGACTCCACGGTTTTACAAATAATAAATACATTAGTATAAACGCCGATGGTACTCGTATAGTAGTAGCCGAGTCTAATAAAAATTCAGGGGCTCCATATAATGGATGGAGTGGTACATTTGATTATACAGAAACCGATGGGTGGAAATTTATTAATGAAGGTTATGTGGGTAGATACAGTAGAGCCGATATGGATTACAAAGGAATTCCTGGTGCTTGGGATGTATCATTATCAGGCGATGGAAATTCTTTAGCTTCTTTAGACTTAAGAGCTTTAGCTGGGAATACAATAAATAACAGACACGCTTGTGCACCTATTGAAATGATAGATTATGAAAAATGGAAGTTGGGAGGAAGTGAAGATTGGGATAAATTTCTTCCAGGAGATTATGATAATATTGATGAATATGTCGTAGATTATGATAACTACGCGAGCATCACGAACCCCGGTGCGGTGATTGACGGGCGATTTTGGCAGCAATCCCCTATTACAGAAGAAAACCCTCAAAGTGTTCATAAATGGAAATGGGCATGGTTTATTTCTGAATTTGGAAGAAGACATCGTTGGGATAGTAATTACGATGTAAATCGCGAAGGAGGGATAAAAACACATAGTCTTTCTAAATCTTGGGCAAGGGCATCATTGGAAAGAATTTTAGATTCTAAAACAGTTCCTTTTTCTGATTTTATTAGAATGAGACCTAGAATTGGTCATAGAATTTTACAATCCCCGGAATCGACAAATATGGGAGATTTTTTTGACTTGGACCCCAACAATAGTAATACGGAGGTGACTGAGGACATTCCACGTGGTATAAAAGCTTCTAATTCAGGGTATATGAATTCTATTAGTTTTAAAGACAACGGTATTAAACCAAGTAATCCTTATGAACCAAGTCTTTCACATAAGGAAAATTTTGACATACCAAGAAATACTATAAATACTGAAAATCAAACAAATGAATCCGGTACAACTTTTCCTGAATCGACTATTCCATTCAACCATTATGCATATTTTAAAGAGGCTGTATTTCCAGGCGGAGGTTCAGAAGCATATAAACCACACCCGTGTAATGTTTGGATTAGATACTGGGATCCTACAAATCAAGGACCTAATAAAGATAATATAGGAGGAATAGGATATAATGAATCGGATAGAATAAATGGATGGGTAAATCATAAGGTAGATTATATAAAAGATTCAGGACTTTTTGGACGAGGAGATAAAGATATTTGGCATCAATACATATACAGAAAAATATTAAATTTAGACGAGGCTCTTAAAGAGCATTGGGTGGCATTTCGCAACGCCGGCGTGGGCGGGTGGGGGAGCCCCGGCTACACCGGAAAAATCCATGACTATCCACTGGGTGCAATCGGCGCCACGCTGCCGCCCGGGACGGTATCGGACGGCGGGGCAGACGGCTTGATAGGCGTCGGCGTCTACAAATGGCTCCATAGCCCGATGAGCGGTGGCGTAGCCCAGGACGTGGGTTATGTACCACCTCATGGTGGTGACGTTATTCAAGGCATGGCCGTGCCAGATGTATTTCTTGACACAATAATACCTTTATACGCTGACGAGAATATGGAACAAAATGAGACGCCGCCTGGTTATGGAGAAATATCTAGAGGAAGGGCAAATTGGGGTTATTATGGGCAAAATATGGAGGACGAGGTTAGCTCCGAAGTCCCTGATGACTGGCCAACAAAGACTGATGTACATGCTATGAATGTTAATCCAAACTATCCATTTAATAGAATGAGTGAATTTCAGCTCGGAATATGGGACCCAAGTCATCCTCAACATTCTCATCTTCAAAACTTAGACTATAAAATACCTGAAATATTAAATTTATACATTAGAAATACATACATAGCGGGAGAACCAGAAAGATGGGCTGCAAAAGGTGTTAAAATGAGTTCAGATGGTAATAGAATAGTGTATATAACAGATGCTCCAACTCCTGTTGATAGAAGAAGTTTACCTTTAGAAACTTATAGTCCAGCCTCGGGGGCTTTGGGGTTGAATAGCATCGGAGGACAAATAACAAACATGCCAACTTGGCCAACTCCTGCAAATTGTGAAGTGAGAGTTATAGAAAAGAATTCAGAAGGGAATTGGGTATATATGGCACATTCGTCTGGGGATATGTATTCTGGACTTAATGTTCCAGCTGGTCACGAGGCTATTGATATGACAATGAGTTCAGATGGTAATACCGTAGCTGTATACTCAAAAAGACCTAATTTATATCCAAGGTGGGCATGGGAAGAGGTTCGTAGACTAGAAAATGGGAAACCTATCGAGATAGAGCTTGATCCTGAAGAACAGGCTCGCGAGATAGTTTATTCTCAAGTGGGTTCTAATATAACCCCACCCACTAGCGATCCTTACGGATGGAATTATGCTAATGGTAATCTTGGTTCATCTATTGCCTTAAGTGGGAATGGGACGAGGCTTATTATTGGAGCTCCCGTGACTACCGGCGGCGGCGAGTTCGGCGACAACGGCGACCAATGGGGTAATGCATATATATATGATTGGGTTATAACCAATGGCACTGGTTCATGGCAGCTCCTCCCCGCGTACGTGCATGGCGACGCACCGGGTAGTCTTTGTGGTTCTTGCGTAGCGATAAATTATGATGGAACAAGATTTGCTGTAGGTTCAAATGATGGTGTTCGTGTATATGAATCTAATTTCCACGAGGGTAGCACACCTGGGCAGGGCTACTGGACGTTGGACATTATAGGCCCTGATCCTTATGGTTCATTAACGGGTTTCACTCCAGCCTCTATATCTATGAATGGCGTTGGTGATCGTATTGTTATTGGGAACCCCACCAAAAATGGCAATGCAGGTGAGTGGAAGATCTTGTTTTACAACCCCACAAGACCCATCGACCCTGGATGGTACAGCCCCTGGGGGCACTACGGTGGTGCTAGCTCGATGACGGGGTTGTCTGTGGATATGGATGATTCTGGCGATAGGGTAATTATTGGATGTGGTGCGGCTTCACCCGAAGTTTGGCAATATGATAAAGGAGTTGATAGTGTGTGGGCACGGGTTTTCTCGTTGGGACGACTTTCTTCAGCTCATATATCAAATAACGATAGTGTGTCAATAAGTGCAGATGGGCTTATAGCGGCGGTAGGAAATTCTACTTATGATAGCGGCGGAGTGACTGATCGTGGTGCGGTCATAGTCTTCGAAATTCCTTATGTAGTTGGGGTCGACGCGGAATACTCAGAACCTTCTGGCTCCGCCCATTTTTCCATCCGTCAACAATTTGAAGGCGGCGAACTCGACACTGGTGGTACTGGCGAAGTTATTGGTAGATCAGTTGCGTTGAACAATAATGGTACTATTCTTTCTTTCGGGGGTGTTCATTATTTAAGTTCTGTTAGTAGTTATTATCCAAATAGAGGTAGTATAAGAACATATTTATGGGATGGTAATCAGTATAATAGCGAATTAATTAAAGGCCCTCATGGCCAAGAAGTCCCCGGTAATTATATAGTTGGCGACCCTCAAGATATGATTGCAGTGGCTAATCACGAACCCTCGGCACCCACGAGTCTCTCAAGTCATAATACTTTATCTATTAGTGCAGATGGACTTACTATTGCAGCCGGGCTTCCTTTAAAAAATCCTGATGGAGAGGCTCGTGTATTTAAAGGAGTTTATAGTCACCTGGGAGCGGGGTCAAGACCCGGGTCTTATTTTATTTCAGTTTACCCGGCAACCAGTGGCCTCATACAGGGTGGTGTGTTTTATTTAAATGATCAATTATCTCCAAAATTAAACTTTATCTACGGAAATTTATATGTTTTTACTTGGCCAAACGAATATCCTTTGAGTTTTTCTACTACACCAGATGGTATTCATAATGGAGGGGTTGATTATATTCCAGTTGATGGAACTAATGTTCAACCCGATAGCAAAGGTGGAATATATAGCGGACCTGATCCCATATATAACATTTTTCAAGCTGTCCCCGGTTTTGGCCATACTGTTATCCGTGCTGCAAAATCAATGCCAACACTTTATTACTACTGTAAAAATCAAGCTAATATGGGAAATAGAATCACATTTCAAAGAGCTGTTCCATGGGTAGAACCTATTCCAGAAGATGACTATACCGTATACAATTCTTTTATAAACGACGGACTAAATGATATAAGCAGGGGAGTAGGAGAACCCGCTATTACAATCCATAGTATAGTTGATGGATCTTGGACACAAATAGGAGATACAATATATCCTTCTGGATATCACGATACGGGTTTTAGACACAGATCGGTAATAGGAGATCCTATAGTAGGTTCTGAAGCTCCAGTTTTTGAAAGTCCTTTGGATTTTATAGACAACCATTGGAAATATCCCCGAATGAAATACTCGCTAGATTTAAACTCAGACGGTAGTCGTCTAGTAATCGGGGCACCGATGAATATACCTGAAGATTCTGGACCTAAAACCGTTGAATATAATGTAGACGTAACGAGTTCAACTTTAATAAATCCTATTAGTGGCACACCTTTTATTATTTATTCTTATGAGATAAATGATAAAATTCAACCTAACCTCGAATTAGTAAAATTAAACACTTATAAGTTCAAAGGGAAATCTTTTATACAACAACCTGAATTTAAAGTAACTTTAAAGATTCATTACCCTAGCACCGTCCCTTCCTCTACCCAGGGGTGGCAAGAGTATCATTCAACTATTATTCAGGGTCACGTGCAAACGCAAGATTACCCTCCCAACCTTCCAGGTTCTAATTCTACATGGCCTCTTGTTATAACATCGGATAATGTATTTGATTCTAATCACCAGTACTCACAATATTATACCGCCGGGGGGGCGCCGCCTACAAGTAATTATTTTGACGTGGCTAAGTTAGAAGCGGCTGGCATGGATTTTTCGAGTGAAAAGGATGTAGTATATTTTCCGAGTCATATTCAGTGGGCAATGTTTATAACTGGTGAATTCACTAAAAGAACTATAGTTTATCTTGTTATTAAAGATTCCTTGCTTAACATGGGCGCCAACGGGGAGGGGCGCGATCAAGACTTAAGTTCTTGGCAATTTTTGGGTCAAGACGAAGATCTTGTAATTGCCAGCGGGGCGTCGGGCTCCTCTGCGCAAGGTCCCTGGAAATTATATAAAAAGATTTATGAACCGGGTATTTATGAATATGAATTTAATTGGGACATTTCATACCATTTTTATCAAGAATCTGAAACACAACCTATCCGTCCAGATCCCATTATTAGATTTTCGACAACACCTAATGGGACACATAATTCAGGTGTAGAATACACTAAAGGGGTAACTATAGATCTAGAGAATAATATTACAACTATAGAAGTATCTGATGACACACCAACCCTTTATTATTATTCCTCGCAAAACGATCGTATGGATGGCCTAGTAACTATTCTTGAAAGAACGGCTAAAAATTCAAGTGATTATTATAGAACATTTAATGGAGTAGACGAATATATAGTTCCTTGTGGTGAAGTGTTAGTTTATGATAAAAACCTTGATAATACATACACTCTTAAAAACAGGATATCAAAAGACAACCAACATAATAAATCAGATTATTCAACTACAATTCTCACTCAACTTACCGGGGATGTGATACCTTATACAAGAACTGATTCTAACGGGGATTTATTACCTCATTCCCCTTACGTAGAAGGAATTACTACAATAAAAACGAGTATAGATTACATAGGTAGTGGACAAGACAGTGGATATAGATTTGGTTCATCAGTTTCTATCTCAGGGGATGGTAATACAATTTCTATAGGAGCACCAGAAACTGGGGTTCAAACAGTAGATGGAAGTGAAGTCATAAGCGGTGCTTCTGATATAGCCAATACATTTACGTATACTGCTACAACAGCTCCAGTGCCCGGACCTAAGAAAAAACCCGGAGATAAATTCGCAAAAGCATTAGATGTATTTAATCTAGTAAACCAGGCTCAAAAAAGATCTAATCACGATATAACAGATTTTTCTAATTTACCAGATATAGGCGAACCTATTAACTGGAAGAAACAGTTTAAAGAAGTTCCCGAAGGAGCTATATTACCTCCTGAGCTTGACGAATATGATAATCCACAGTGGGCAAGTTCAGATTTAAAAAGTAAAGTTAATTTCCCCCTTTCTAAAATAATAAAACGAATAGAATTTACTGTAGGTACACAAATATGGCAAATACTAGAACATGATGATATTTTAGCTATCAACGCAACCGAGTTACCCGAAAGCTCTTATAGACGTTTAGGTCTTCAATCACACGGATTTTTAAGATCGGATGGTACTAGAGAATCTACAAAAATTGATAATTGGATACCTGGTAAATCATATCAGGCTGTAATTCCTCTCCCTGTTTTAACTAAAACAATTGGAGGTCAATTAGAAAATTTTACCCAAAATACAGAGGATGGTTACTTATCTTTTTTGGCAAAAGATCAAGAAGTTAAAGTTAGAGTTTTTTATTCTAATTTTGAAGACATTTGGGATGTAAACGAAGTATTTGCAACAAAGGGTTTTACAGCTGCTATTTATAACCTTGAAAATAAACAGAGAGGTTTTGGTCAATATATAACAAATGCGCCCATACCATGGAAACCAGATGCTATATTAACCAGTAAGTTATTTGGGAAACACTTCATTATGGCAAAGGAAGAAAAAGAATATTTTAAAAATAATCGGGGAAGGTTTGGTAAAAATATAAAAAGTACATCTACTCCGTGGAAACGAAATACTACACGCACTGGTAATTTATTTGGGAAAAACATAATTATGGCAATGCAAAAAGATACTATTATACCGAAAAGAGTTAAGTCATCCCAAAATGTAAATAAAATATTCCCACGAGAATTATATCCCGATACTAAAATAATAATAGACCTTGATAGTTTTAGTTTGTATTCATCTCATCTTATAATAACTTCTAATTTCCCAAGTTTTTCTGATAAAACAAAAATTCCAGTATTAAAAAGTGCAGAATTATTTTTAAATTCAGAATCGTTTTCTGGTATAATGAATGCTTCTATACTTAAAGGTATTACAAATAAATCACTGGGATTATACTCAAATGAGTTTAACATAGACAATCTAGATACAGCAGCAGGTAATGAATATTATGTTTTTCCTTTAGCTTCAAGAGCATTTGGGGGTTCTTCTATCCCTCTAGATCGTTTTGATAACATAAGACTAGAACTAATGTATACATCGCCTAGTTTAAATGAATTTGGAATTGAAATTTCAGAAATGGCTAATATTAACGTAACATGTAGAGGAGAAATGTTAGTAACGTATAAGGATGGAGTGTCAACTATAAAGTTATACTAATAGTTTTAATAATAAACAGTCAATAAAAATAATATACGAATTTAATTTAAAAAAAAAATATATTCGTATATTAAATAAAAATGTCTGGAGCTGTAGCTGCTCATGCTTCGTATAATGGAAGTGGGACC
>PAOZ01000034.1 GCA_002708695.1 Methanobacteriota archaeon
AAGGATTTTGAAAAATGGTTGAACATTTTCTTTGACATAATCAAAGATAAGAATTCCTAATTGGACTTTCATCCAAATGGAAAAAGGAATAGGTCGCCCACCAAGTAATAGTATCAAGAGCATCAACTAAGTTACTAGTCCCACTTCTTGGCTCTCCGTAATCTTTCCCAGTTGTATCCATCCAATCAATCATCTCGTCAACAGTATCACAAGTTTGGTGATAACACCAATATCCATCGACCAATCCTCCAAAACCCATAGTTACTGTTCCTAGATTATCTTGGAATGTAGCATGGTCCGAGCGTGCTGTAGTATCTTCATAGACGATGATTTCAGGACGATCTTTATCCATCCAATCATCAACTTTCCAAGTATCTTCATCATGCCCAATTCCGATTAATGGAGCCATTTGTTCTTCGACTCCCATGGCATCTGAACCAATCCACATTGCAAGTCCAACCATCTCTGGCTGATTCATTACATCATGATCTAAACTAGGTCCTATGTATACACGCATTGGCCAAATTTCTTCGTCTTTGGGATAACCATCTGGATCAACTTCAGGCTGGGGGTCACAATTCCCGTCTCCACCACCATGCCCGTCTCCACACGGGGCTCCTCCACCTCCAGGCCAGTTAACTCCAGCCATATCGAGGTTTACGTAATTGGTTACTTCGACATCAGGGTTGTCTTCTTTGACCCATTCATCTGTCCAATAATCACTTCCTCTCTTCCCACCTTCTTCGCCTGACCAGAGGCAAAATACCATTGTATTCCTTGTGGGATAATTTGCCATTGCTCGAGCAACTTCGAGAACCATGCTTGTTCCAGCCGTGTTATCATAAGCACCTACTCGAGTTCCATATGTTCGTCCAAAAATGTGTGGATCTAACATCCCACCGTTTATTGGTGGAGCAATATCAAAATGAGCGCCAAAAACCATCCATTTGTTAGGATCAACTTCTCCAAATCTGTAACCACATACATTGTACGCTTCAGGATTTATTGCATCGGTCTCTGTTGATTCGTAAACGAAACGTTGGGTGATGACCTCTAAACCAAAATCTTCCATTTGTCCAATGAGATATAGTGCCGCATCTTCGTAAGCAGCATTCCCTTGACCTGCCCATCGATCGAGATAGCCGACTGCATTGTCGGCGAGATCTGTAGGATCAAATGTCTCATCAGATATGTGACTAATGTAATTGAAAACATTTAGTCCATTCACAAAACCAGTAGAATGTCTTCCTCCAAGAGTTTCAGTGAATGCAGCTTTCATGGGACGATTGATGGGTATCTTCAATGCTATTGCTCCATCAGAACTGGTGTTTGATGAAAGAACGGTATCCAATGAGCCATTTTCTGCAGTTACTCTTTGGATACTTGGATTATTTGATAATTCGAAAGCACCACGTTCATACCAAGTTTTCCAAGATTCATTGATTTCCCTAATTGGCCAATTTTCTCGACCATAATCTCCAATCAAAATTATTGCTGTATCTGTTCTTGGTGGGGCTAGTATTGACAATAATACTGATTCTCCCGCTTTGATATCAATAACGGTGGAATTTTGAACAAAACCAGTATCAGGGTTCTGAATCAAGTATGGGATAAATGCCGAAAGGTCCGTCTCAGCACTGATAGTAATTCCCTGAAATACTCCACCAGTCCAGACTGCAGGTGTTATCTCGACATCATTAGAAGAAGGACCTTCTTCTCCCTCCCCAAAACATCCTGACAAAGGGGCAAACACCATCAATAAAATGATTAGAATTGCAGCCCCATATCTCGAGTGCATACCCCTCCGAATCATCAATAGCAGTTCAAATCAACGGTTTTGAGCATCCTCAATCTTTTCAGTTGAAAGATTCACTAATACATCACCTAATGCATAAAATGAACCACATAGTAATGGTGGATTCCAAGCAGTTAAACCAGTCCATGGTACATTAGTTGTCCATTCCCAAGTACCTAACCAAGTACCCCATAATTCCATTCCCAAAGCCAACCAACCCATTACTGCATAGAGCATTGGAGCAGGGCCCCAACGAACAAAACCAAACATAATAATCAACAAAAAAATCCCTGAAGTATCAACCCCAGAATATGCCATCAAAATAGTTAGAGGAATAAATGGCAACACAATCCAACTTGCAATCTTTCTTCCAGGTGGTAACTTTGCTGCAATTCTTCGACCCAGATCAAAAAGGAACCAATGTCCTACTGGAACATATAGTGGCATCAACTCTCTTTGATATTCGTAAATTAACCAAACTTCACTGAAGAATAATTCCATTGGAGTAGCAAATGCTACCACAACCAACATCTCAATCCGTTCTTTTTTATCAGCTTGATTGAAGAGAAAAATAAACAACCCAATACACCAAATATTTACTGGCCATTCTGAAAAATGGTATGAGATGGGCAATCCCAATGCAATGGTAAAGGCATACAAAAATTCTCTACGGTAATTCTGAATCATGCTTAATCCTCATTCTATGAATAAAGAACAACAAGTTAGACTTCCATCTGCTTGCATAATTTCGCTCATTTCTACAAGAATAGGTTCGAATCCAGCATCTTCGATTTTTTGTTTAGTAATTGGAAAACCGGCACTCACCAAAATCTTCCCATTTTCTAAAGCAATTGTATTGGAAGCGTATGTTTCATTGTTTGGAATCCAAATCACATCTTGAAATCCACTAATTTGTTCAGGCTTCAAATGTCCTTCTGCAACAATTAACATTCCATTTCTAGGAACAGAACATACTGTGGTTAAGTGTAGGGTAGAATTTGGCACATCGATAACTTGAGTTGAATATCCATACTTTGATGCAATTTCACTCAATTCATTTATCCCATTATCATTAGTTCTTGTCGAACGTCCAATCAAAAATTCATTCCCTGTGAAAACAACATCTCCTCCATCCATTTTTGCATCAGGAGATAGAAATTTAATTTCAAAATCTTCTCTCAACCGTTCAGAAATAGTATGCACTTCATTAACTCTAGAAGGATGACCGGGTCGACATATTACGGCAACATCATCAAAAATTATTGCAGTATCTTCTACAAAACAACAATCAGGATGTCCTGATAATTCTTCAAGAATTTCTACTTCCACCCCACATGATTGTAAAGCATCGACATATCCCTTGTGTTGCATTTTTGCAATATCTACAATTGGCTCTCTTTCCCCAAAGAATGTAGACAATGCTTTATTGAAATTGGATGAAATATCTCGAACCAAAGCCTTCTTTCGAGTTCTATCAAAAACCCCTGGCATATCGAATCCTCTAGTTTCCCTTCAAACAAAGTCGCTTTTCATGCTTGTCCGCCAGAAACGAATTTAGTAGCCATAGCAGCACCAATTCCATACAGAATTATTGTTGCAATAATTGCCAATCCCAATGAAGGCCAAAAATCCCATCCTCTTTTCATGAGTTGAGGGAAAACCACGAAAAAGCTCAAAGATGGCAAAACAAGATACAGAATACTTTCGGAGTAAGCAATTATTTCCTCTGTTTCCATTCCTTCACGATGCAAAATTATCAGTGATAATATGCTCATGAGAGGCAATGAAATGACGATAGCCCCGAAAATAATCGATCGTTTTGCAAATTCAGTTGCTAGAACAATCAATCCTCCCGAAATCAAACCTTTGACAACCAAATCAATCCATATCATGATATTGAGTAATCAAGAAGGACTGAAAATCTGTCGTTAGAGAGTCTCTTCTCCACCTAGGGGCATAACCGTCAAATTTTCCATGGTTCCACGTAATGCTGGACCTTCGGTTAATGTTGCAAATATGCCAATATCAGCAAGATTATGTGACAATCCAAACCATGGCCTTCCATGTTGATCAACTGCCATATCTAAGAAATCACCTAATCCTCCACATCTATTGTATCCACATCCTGCTTCCGTATCTAATGGATTTCCCGGTTCATTTATTTGGACAGTAGTCATCAATGGATTCTCATTAAAAGCGTCTGTAATTATAGTCATGTAACCGTTCCAAGTATCGTTTCCAGTATCTCCTACATACCCAAATGCAACCTTTCCAGAAGCACCTGCGGTTACAACAGGAAATCCAGTACCAACAAGGCCCACTGGTGGGGCAATCATCATTGCATCACTCCATGATTCTCCTTCATCACGAGAGTATGCATAGTAAGGCATGTTATCCAAACCATTCCACATTGCATGCACATTACCATCATCGTCCACTGCTACTTGGGCCTCTTCTCCATTCCAAGTGTCTGCTGTTCCGGTTTCTTCTGTTGGTAACGAATGCTCGGTCCAAGTTAGGCCACCATTACTGCTTCTGTATATTGAGTATCCTTCTCCATTACATCCAATGTTCCCTCTGTACAGATTACCATTTACGCCCCCTTCAATGTGAGCAGTCAATCCACCACTTTGACAATCAATCGGTGCACCAGAGACTTCTGGAGTCCAAGTTCTACCCCCATCAAAGCTTGTTGAACAAAGAGGATGGGGGGCATTTCCATTGATGCAAAATGACCAGGTAGTAGCATATCCAGGGGCTGGAAGTAAAGCCGACCCTATTGTTTGATGATCTTGGACAGAATATATCGAAGTAGCTAATTGCCCATCTTGCCATGTATTACCTTCATCATCAGAGAATTCAACCGTCATTCCTAGAAGTGCATGCATATCGAATTTCATTATTCTGTCAGTCCATTTGTCTACGTATATGTACGGGTCATTACTATTCGGAACAGGTAAAGGTGGATTGTACACATTCTCACAAGAATATTCTGAGAGATAAGCCATTTCGATTAAACCGGAGCATTGTATGACAGCTGTAGATCCAGCTGGACCATTGCCCCAACTTGACATGTATATATTATCCATTGAGGTGATACCAATTGTTGGTTCGAAAGTACTCATTCCTATTCCATAATACGAACCTTGAGTCCAAAATGGCATATTTTCTCCAGTGAGATTTACGGTAATATTTGCTTGTTGGATTGCAGTTTCGTTAAGCGCATCAATTCCTCCATCATAATGATACCATGTTGTTTCAGAGATTTCTTTTCCAAAATCAAAGGGCGACGACTCTTCGACAGGCACCTCCTCCCCATTACCAAAACATCCAGTTAAACTCCCCCCTATCATCAATAGAGTGAGTAAAATGGCCGCGCTTATTTTCATTACAATCGTTTCTTGGGAGGGGCAATCTCCCTTCAACCCCATTGTTTAGGAATTAATGGCTAAAAGTAAGATTTTACCTAAAACCTCTGTATATGGTGCCTGCCGTGTAAGCCTGACCAATTGAAGCAGAATTTCTTGATTTTTTCATAAGAAAAATTCCAACAAAAATGAGAATGAGAGGAATAATGTAACTCCATAATTTCAAAGATTCTCCATTGAACAAATCGATGAAAGAAAAAACGATAATTGCCGCACCAAACCACAGAAATAGATTGCCAAATACCCACCTTAGGTCAATATCGCGTCCCTTTGGATTTGTAGGGTCATCAGAACTGGACATATTACTGCTAGAAAGGTGAATCAGATATTAGTTTTGGATATTGTATTGACTCAACCTAGCCTGAAACATTATTTTCACGTCTTGAATAAACGAATAACGTGTCCGACTCGACAAGTTGGTGCAGAGGACAGGATTTGAACCTGCGAAGCACTACGCACTAGGACCTCATCCTAGCCCCTTTGACCACTCGGGTACCTCTGCTTGGAATAATCGACCTAACTTATTCACATGAAACCATCGCAATGCGTTGAATCAACCAAGCCTAGCTCTTTGATGACGCTGTGCATCAACAGCACAAATCGCCGCCATTCGAACCACATCACTAACTCCATCTCCACGTTGCAATACTTGTACTGGTTTTGCCATTCCTTCGAGAATAGGACCTGTTGCTTCAGCACCACCTAGACGTTGAAGTAATTTGTATCCAATGTTTGCAGCGGCCAAATTTGGACAAATGAGGACATTAGCTGGACCGTTAAAGGTCATGAAAGGATATTCTTCTTGGATATCTCCGACTAATGCTGTATCTGCTTGCATTGGTCCATCTATGATTAGACTTGGATCTTTTTCTCTCACAATATTAATTGCATCTTCAATTCTAGTACTTCTGTATTCTTTAGAGGATCCAAAGTTAGAAAATGATAACATCGCTACAACAGGTTTTACACCAAAACGTCTAGCCATTTTTGCTGTTTCAATTGCAATTTCGGCTAATGTTTGAGAATCAGGATAGATGTTGATTGTTGCATCTCCAATAAACAATAATTGTCCTTTTATTGTCATCATGTACATGCCGACCAAACGTTCGACATCAGGAGCAGTGCCAATTGTATGCAAACAAGGTCTCAAAATGTCTGGATAGTGTCGATCAATTCCACCAACTAGTCCATCAGCATCATCTAATGCAACCATCATTGAACCAAAGTATGTTCGTGATCGCAACATACGAACAGCATCAGCTCTTGTGACACCTTTTCTTGCCCTTTGTTCACTAAGCACATCTGAGTAAATTCCTTTTCTTCGAGGGTCATCTCTGACATCAATAATTTCACATTCAAATTGTAGCCCTAGACGTTCCTTGTGTCCCTCAATTGTACTTTCCCTCCCCAAAAGAATCGGAGAACAAATTCCTTCACGTATACATTCAGCTGCTGCTTTAACCACTGTCGGATGGTCCCCTTCTGTGAATACAATCCGTTTGATGTCTGATTTAGCTTGATTCATTACTCCTCTCATTAAACTTCTAGTTAAGCCCAAGCGACCTTCTAGCGTTCTTCTGTATTCATCTACATCGAAATTTTCTTTGGAAATTTCTGAAATGCCTTCGTTTACTGCTGCTTCAGCAACTGCACTTGCTTCCCAAATTAACACCCTTTCATCAAATGGTTTCGGAATTAGGTAATTGGGCCCAAACTGAAGATTTTGGCCACCATATGCTGCTGCCACGTGATCCGGCACAGTCTCTTTTGCTAATGCCGCTAAAGCATGAGTTGCTGCCATTTTCATATTCTCTGTGATTTCTTTAGCACGAACATCCAATGCTCCTCGGAAAATGTATGGAAAACCCAAGACATTGTTAATTTGATTAGGATAATCAGACCTACCAGTTGCAACGATTGCATCTTGTCTAACAGATGCAACTTCTTCCGGTAAAATTTCAGGGGTTGGATTCGCTAAAGCAAACACCAATGGATTTTCAGCCATACTTGCTATCATTGATTTTGATACTAACCCTCCCTTTGAAAGGCCAAGAAAAACATCTGCATCTTTGATTGCATCACCAATTGTACCTTCTGGAATATCCAATGCAAACTTGGCTTTGTACTCGTTTAGATCCCTCATTTTCTCTCTTGATTTTGTCATGATTCCTCCGGAATCACACATTATCAAATTTTCTGGCTTTACACCCAATCGAATGTAATGGCTAGCGCAAGAAATTGCGCTTGCTCCTGCCCCCAAAACTACTATTTTGACATCAGAGATTTTTTTGTTTACAATTTCTAATCCATTCAACAAGGCTGCACCAGAAATGATTGCAGTACCATGTTGGTCATCATGCATGACAGGAATATCCAACTGTTCAATTAATTTTTTTTCAATTTCAAAACATTCTGGTGCTTTCAAATCCTCTAAGTTAATTCCTCCAAATGTTGGTGCAATATTTTTCACTGTTTTAACAAATTCATCTATGTCTTCAACATCAATTTCGATATCAAAAACATCAATATCTGCAAATGCTTTGAACAGCAAACCCTTTCCTTCCATTACTGGTTTTCCAGCCAATGCCCCGATATTTCCAAGGCCAAGAACAGCAGTACCATTACTGATTACAGCAACTAAATTGCCTTTTGCAGTGTATTTGTACGCCTTTGCCGCATCTTCTTCTATTTCCAAACAAGGATATGCAACTCCTGGAGAGTAAGCCAGCGACAATTCTCGTTGTGTAGAATGGGGCTTTGTTGGAATAACGGTAAGTTTTCCTGGCGGCGAAGCTTCGTGGTATTCGAGTGCATCTCTTCTCAATAAATCGTCCTTGCCCATTGTTGAAGGGCCACCCTACCCATGCTTTGGGTTTTCCCACATTATTCGCTTCATCTGTCATTAATTGAAGAAATGGCTTTTTTCCGATTCTATATTAGATTCATTCAAACCCTCTATGCTTCTGAACCATATCATGAGGAGAACTCGTACTGTTGCAACTATTGGCCCAGCATCGTGTGATGAGGCCTCACTTCGAACGATGATTCAAGCCGGTCTTGATGTGGCACGGTTAAACTACAGTCATGGTGATGACGAATGGCGTGCTGAAGTAGTCAATCGAATTAGAAGAATAGCCGATGAAAATGGGATACATATTGGAATAATGGCTGATTTACCTGGCCCGAAGTTACGATTAGGCCGTTTTGAAGGGACATACTATCTTTCTCCAGGAGAAGAGGTATTGCTACGTTGTGGAGAAGCCGAAGGTTTTGCTGATTCAACTTCATTGCCTGTTGAATATGAAGGACTAGCAGAAGAAATTCACCCAGGGGATCCTGTATTGTTATCAGATGGTTTAATTCAATTAGAAGTAGAAGAATGCAATGGGCTAACTGTGAAGTGCAGAATTATTGAAGGCGGACCCATTACAGAACGAAAGGGAATAAACGTACCAGGAACAATTGTGAAGTTACCAGCTGTTGGACCTCGTGATGAAGAAGCACTACAACATGCCATTGGATTAGATGTTGAATTTATTGCAGTATCATATGTTCGTAATGAGGAAGACATTGCCCCAGCCCGTCGTATTTTGAAAGAAAATAACTCCAATGCTTGGATAGTTTCGAAGATTGAACACCCATCTGCTTTGGATTCACTCGATGGAATAATCGAAGCAAGCGATGCCGTAATGGTCGCTAGAGGTGATTTGGGAGTAGAGATTCCACCTGAAGAAGTACCAATGGCTCAAGATAGGATTGTTAAAGCCGCTAGAAAACGTGGTTTGCCTGTGATTGTTGCTACACAAATGCTGGAATCTATGGTCACAAATCCTCGTCCAACACGTGCAGAGGTAGCAGATATCGCAAATGCAATTCGTCATGGAGCTACTGCGGTAATGTTGTCCGCAGAAACAGCATCAGGTGCTCACCCTGTTGACTCTTTACTTACTATGTTGCGAATTACTCGACGTGCAGATATGGAATGGGATGGTTTGACAAGACCCACTGATGCAAAATTACTTCTCACTAGGGCAGTGGCGCATGCTGGTGTAACATTAGCAGAATCATCTACTGCTGACAGGATATTGGTTGCCACCCAACATGGAAATGCTGCCCGCTTAGTTGCCGCACACTCAACTAAAATTCCGATTACAGCTGTTACAAATAACCCTAGTGTGGCAAGAAGAGTAATGCTTCTTCCAGGGGTTGATGCTGTAGTATGTGAAGAACTAGAACGCGGTAGTTCTACCATGAGATTAGCAATCAAAACAATCTTTGAAAATGGTAGATTAAAAGAAAATGATAGAGTTGTTGCTATCAGCGGCTCACCAAAAGCGATGTCTGGTCCAACATCTACGGCTCGTTTATATCGAGTTGGAGAGGATGGATCAGTTGCAGGAGATGAATAATTTCAATAGAAATTTATGCAGATTAATTCAACCACATTATAGACATGAGATAGTGTCATTCAAATGTTATTGCGCTCGCATGTGAGGCATGAAAAGTGCCGGCTATGGAAACATCTCCACTCGACGCCGGGCAATTTCGTTGGTATTTTTGATGCTGATGTACAGTTTGTCAGCAATCGCATTTTCTCCTATAACCGTTGCACACGCCTCCAATGTAGCAGAGTGGCCAATGTCTGGATCAAACGATACTGGTTGGGTTTTAATTGAGGCTACGGGCGCAGATACCTCAACACAAACTATGGCAACAGGTGACATGTTTCACAATTTTGCACCTGGGGCAGAAATCTCCAATCTTACTTTTGAAATTCAAGTAAATGGGTCAGATGGCGTATGGGTCAATGAACCTCAATTAACAATGATGGATACTCAATCCCCAATTTTTGATTGGAGAACATACGGGGATTTTGGTCGAGCACTTGACTTTTTGAATGGAGACCCTCATTCCAGCCGTTTGAATCCTACAACCGATACTGGTGCTTCCTATATCTTACCTGCCGGAGCGAACATTACTGATTTAGTGATTGAAGCACTCCGTCCTGCTGATCCACTGGTTTCATTTGAAAAAATAGATTTTGAAGTAGTTGATTGGGATATTCATCCTGCTGATAATCGTCTTTATGTTGCAACATCGAACCAAGTATTAACGGTTGATGCAAACAATGACCCTTGGGTCGTAGATATTTTTGATGGAATTGAACCTACTGCATTAGAGGTTGATGCCATAAATGGTAGATTACTTGTGGCTACAGCTGATGATATAATCCATTCGTTTTCAGCAGAAGATACAACTTATCTGGGGCAATTGCCATCACATGGCCTAGACCCTGCTAAAGTTCTCGAGGTAGATTCATCAGGTATTCTACATGCAGCAACAGACTGCCACCTCTACATTGAAACACCAACTGGATGGCAAGACGTACTAATCTCTACATCTACAGGATCTAGTGCTCAAGGGCCTTGTGTAGGTGGCCAATCTGAAGAAATAGTAATTCCTACTGATATCCATTTCATTGGAAATGAGGTATTTATCGGAACTCAAGACCATGGGATTTCAGTGTGGGACGGCTCTTCTTACACTCATTGGGATACACAAAATGCCTTGACCAGCGACTCAATTATTGATTTTGGACAAAGCGGCAACACACTATTCATTGCTACAGCAGATGCAGGTATTATGCGACGTGATGTAAGTACTAATTCTTGGCTTGCATCTTGGTCTAGTCAAAATTGGCTTTCTGGTGATGAAGTCCAATCAATGTCAGTAACTGATGATTGGATTCATATTCTTGCAAATAATGTTCTACACATTTACAATGCAACTTCTGTAGTATTTACTAGTACCATTTCAGCAACAAATTTGGGAATTTCAGATCCATCAAATTTGATTCCTTGGATTGCCGGAGGTTTGAGAGGACCAATAAATGAATCAGTATTACTGATAGGATCGTCAGGTGCTGCATCGATGATTGAAGCAACCGATGTCCCAACATCATATTCATCAGAAGTATTTGCAAATTCACCCAACGCTGAAGAAATGTATAGTATCACTCGTGTAGGCGACATTTACTGGATTGGAGGACTTGGATGGGTAGATCGATTTGACAGCTCCATAAATAGATGGATACAACCAATTTTTACAGATGAAATAGCACTTGCAATTTCTACCAATGGAACAGATGTTTTTGTTGGAACAGCTCAATCTGGTTTGATGGTTTACGACACCAATGGAACATTATTACGTACCATCGATGAAGGCAGTAATCCATCAATAGCATTTGATGGAATAACTGATCTTTCTTACGATCAATATACCGATTCACTAGTTATTGCACATGGTCAGAGAGGAGTTACAGTATGGAATCTTTCTTCGGATATTTCTACTGAATTCAATACTGAATCTGGCGGAACCACTGAATTAGAAGCAAACGATGTCAACGATGTTGCAACAAGAGCCGGAATTGCTTACTTGAGCACAGGAGATGACGGAGTTCTCCGAATTGATTTATCGACAAACACAGTACTTTCCCCTTGGCAATCATTAGGAGCAGATGCATTGGATTTTGCACCCATAGCAAGCGACGGGTCTACTGTTTGGCTGGGCCTTTCTGGATTTGGGGTATTGGTTTTTGATAGAATAACCGGTGAAGTACTTGACCGTTGGATGCCTTCTGGTGGAAATCAACAAGGCCAAGGTTCTGCAATGCAATCAGATTACGTAATTAGCCTCGAGTATGATCCATATGGTGGTGTATTGGTCGGTACTGCATTTGGATTAGAACGATTCACAAATGGACAAGGCCAATCTGTTTCACAAACTGGTAGATTTGATCCCCGTGTATTCTTTGATACAGATTCAGATTCAAACAGTATCTGGGCTGCAACAGATCGAGGCTTGTGTCGTTATACTTGGCAATTACAACGAGATGATTGTTGGGATGATGACGATGATATCCCTGATGATGCACGTTCAGTTAGGATAATTTCTCCAACTAGGGTTTTAGTTGGAACTGAAAATGGTGCAGCGGTTTGGGATGTTACAAATGAAGAAGTGATTGAAGTTTGGGAAGCAGGTGAAGAAACCAATAACGCAAAAGTTGTAGTTCACAACGATGTCGCTTATGTGGGCTTTGATGGAGCTGGAATTCAACGTTATGACTTAGTAAATAATGATTGGTTGACCCCATGGGATCAAGCTTCTAATGCTTTGGATAGTGACGGAGTCACTTCTCTTGCTCTTATTTCAAACAGTCACAGATTATGGGCAGGAGGAGATTTTGGACTTGCTGAATTTGATTTGATTAATGGGACAGTCCTTCGGAATTGGGACAGAGGGACCAACAGCGGAGGAATTTCTTTATCTTCATACGATCCCATGCACATCACGATTCATAACAACATCCTTCATTATGCTCAGCAGCAGAACTACCAGCAGTCACGAGATTTAATTTTCAGAGTTGACCTAACCACCAATACGAGCCTCTCACGATTGGATGTCGGAGATAGAATCGGAACTTCTGGAATTACGAATAGTCTTGGAATGGTTGGTGACGAACTTTGGGTAGGAGTCACTCCTAGTCAGTGGTGGACTGGTGTAGGCGCAGTTGTTAGATGGAATGTATCTAATGGATCTTGGGCAGATACATTAGAATCCACTGGATCTATTGAAAGAGTCAATGCTCAATACCTTGGAGATTGCTTCCCACTAGATCCAGCAGATTGTGAATTATGGGTTGCATATGGGGAGAATTACCTACGTAGATTCAATGCAAACAACATGACCTTACTCGGTTCATGGGATGATGTTGAAGGAAGAATTCGAGGAATGGTAGAATGGGATGGAAACTATCTTTTCGCATCCCTGAATGGAATTCTTCGTTTTGATCCTACAAATAATACTTGGCTAACTAGTTGGACTCCTAGTAATGGCGGCATGCCATCATCTGGAGACGAAGACGTCTATGCAATGAAAGTCATTGGTGACGATCTTTGGGTTGGTACTTATGCTCAGAATGGATGGCAAACTAACTCCGATGTTCATACTCTAAATGGAACTAGTGGACAATGGTCTAGCATAGCGGCAGGTTCAGGTAATCTTCCATCAGGATATCCTGCTGATTTTGCTGTATGCGCAGATATTGTTCATGTTGCTATGGGTAACCTTGGTTGGTGGGCTCCTGGGGGAATTGGAAGATACGATATCGCTTCTACCACATGGATTTCGAATTTCCGAGCACAAAGTGGACAGATATCCAATGATGATGTTCGTTCATTAGCTTGTGATGAAGCAAATGAAATCCTATATTCTGCTTACGATACTGATGGTATTGGAGTAGGAAGATATCTGTATGGAGGACAAGATATCAAACTCGCAGACATTACAGCACAAGATGGTATATCTGAGGAAGCAGTTTTCCCAGGCGGCCTCCTTTACCACAATAACAAACTGATGGTATCACATTTAGGTAACAATCGTGGCGGTTTTTCGTTAATCGGAGTTGTAGGTGTGAATGTTGGTACTGGGTCATTAGTAGATCCAGGGCTCGAAACAGGTAGTATTGTGTTGAAGCCCACTACATCAGGTAGTGATGCTTACGCAATCGGTAGAAATGGTGGAACATCTGGAAATAGTCGTGTTGATTTATTGGACAATACTGGATTTACACCAGGTGGAATTGATACATTCACTGCTCTAAGTAGTGGTAGAGTGTTAGAAATCGTTTCTTCGGGGAACAAGGTTTGGGCGCTTGCCGGTGAGGATGTAACATCTGGTTATGGAAATTCAATTCTTGAAGGAACTTTAGTTAATGGAGATGTGAGGTGGGATAGATCCTTCCTTTTAGGAGCCGAAACAGGGAATGAGTTACTGATTGATGGCAATCGACTTTGGGTAACTAATGCAGGCTCAGGCTTGACTCTTATCGATCTTTCAACAGGTACTGTAATTCCTGTAGGTATTGGTTTTCATTGGATGCATGATGGGTTGGCTCAGTGGAATGGTGATTTGGTTATTGGATTGATGGGAACCGGTTCTACAGCCACTGGAGTACAAGTTTACGATACGACCAACTATTCATTTGTAGATGGAAAATTACTTGCCGCACTTCCTAGCAATTATGTCTTCGATTTTATTGAACACGATGGAAGGATTTGGGTAGCTACTCTCGCTGGTTTGGGTATATGGAATACAACAACTCAAGATTGGGAAGACCCATTTACGCTTCTAGATGGATTACCTAATCCTGTTGTTGTTCGACTTGAATCATCAAATGGCAATTTACTACTAGGAACGAAAGGGGGTTTGGTTGAATTAAACACTACAAACATGTCTATTGTACGAACATTAACTGCTCAGAGTGGATTGATGGGTTCTTCTGTTTCAGATTTCACCATAGTTCCTCAAACAACAATTGTTGATTCAAGCGGCGTGTCTACATCGTTCCCTGCAACTGTTTTGGTTGCTCATGATGGTCAAGGAATTACTCGACCAGGGTATGCAGAAGTCCCTCAAAATACCATGACTCCAACCGTTACTAGGGCCATAGACATGATTCCAGATAATGACGTAATTTCTCTAACTGCAGATAATTGGGGAGTCCATATAGCAACTGCTACTGCTCCTACAGTTCATTGGAATGCAACTTCTGGCTCAATGGAAGATGGTCCAAATCCATTCACTATGGCGGGTTATCCACCTTCGACCATGGTTAGTGATGGATTAGATCTAATTTCTTTGACCAATATTGGTATTACATATCTAGCAGCAAATGGTGACCATGGAGTAGACGATCAAATTCAGGTAACAAATCAATATGGTGCATATATTGATTCATCAGGTTTAGCAACTGTGGGGGCAGACGGTCTTCATCTGTTCAGCCCTATTTCTCATGTTGAGGAGGACAGATTCCGTAGTCGAAGAGCATCTCCACTGAATGTACTGATAGGAGGAAATTCGATTAATATCACAAATCAAACATCACCTGGTAGAAACATTATACTCGCATCTCCAGATTCTCAGATTCCCCTTTCATCCATTGGTGCAGAAGGTCCTAACGGACTTCAACTCGTTCAGAATGTAATTACTTCAGTCAGTCCTGTACTAGGGGCTGCTACTTGGATGTCGACGACATCATTGAATTATACTGGAATTTGGGATCTTGCCTCATTAAATTCCGGTTTAGAGGCCAATTTACAATCTGCAATTCGAAATTCAGCAATGACCCCTGATGGCAGAAATGTTCACTTCCAACTCCAAAGCCCCTCAAATGGGTCAATGTGGGTTCGAATGACCTATGATTGGGAACGTATTGAACAACCAACCGAAATTTTGGATTTTTATGATAGACCAAATGATGGCGGCGAGGTTCTAGTTGCAGAATGGTCTCCTTCAACAGATCATGGATGGGTAGCATATCGAGTATACATTTGGGAAACATCCGAGTATCCTAACGGATTATCATCTACTGATTTAGAAGATTCGAATTCACAAGTGACTTATGATGCTAGAATCCCAGTTTGGGGGACTATTGCTGCAGAATTTACATCATCCATGGGTCAACCGTTGGTAGATGGTGTAGAATACGGCATCAGTATTGTGACTGAATATGCTGGGGCACAATTAGGAGAACCATCGAATTTTGGTACATTTGCTATACCAATTGACGATGTTCCAACTCCACCTGCTTGGGCAAATGCAACCATGAATCCAGAACAAGAAGGACAAATGATACTCGAATGGGCAGCATGTACTGAATTAGATCCAGCATTCATGCATGTTTGGAGATCCCCCGCTCCAATTTCAAATGTTGTCGGATTACCCGAATTCAGAGCTCTTGGAGTACCCCATTCAGAAGCCAATACTACTCCAATCAATATTCCAGTTAATCGTATGACTTGGATGGCATTGGTATGTACTGATGAAGCAGGACAATATGATGCTGAGAATGCTACAATCATTGGACCAGTTGTGTGGACTAGTGAAGTTGATGATGGCATTCCACCAGCTCCTATTGAAGACTTAGATGCATTCGACACTCCTGAAGACGAAGGTGGAAGAATTACTCTTGAGTGGAGTCCTAACGAAGAAGATGATTGTGCATACTATGCAGTATATGGCAAAGTAGCAGATTCAGATACAATTCCAGACAACCTTGATGGATGGGATATCATCGAATATGTTCCTTCTTGTAATTTACAAAATGGACCTCCAGGCAGGCCAGGTGGTCAACCAGGCCCTCCTAGCGATGGGATGATTCGAATCACCGTTAGTGACATAGTAGGCCGACCTATTCAGGACGGAATTGTACATTGGTTTGCAGTTGTAGCAGTTGATTTCTGGGATAATTCAGATACTGAAAACGTGACAATTGTCTCTGCATCATCACTTGCAAATATTGGACCAGATCCTCCTGCCAGAATTCAAGATGTAGAGGCTTGGGATACTCCTGATGATGATGGTACGAGTATTGATGTAAGTTGGACACCTGGATTTGAACGAGATTTAGATCATTACACAGTATGGGTTTCTGAACATCCTGTAACAGCGGTGGGTCCTAAGTGGAACGTATGTGAATCAGATCCAGGTTCCTGCGGATTGGTGTTGGTTGAGCAACGAAGGTGGAATGAGGAACGAATTGAAGTTACTATCGATACTGCATTACTCGGCGGAAGTTCAGTGAGCGGCGCTACGCCATCATCGATTATTCCTGACATTACATTGTATGTTTCTGTATCGGCCCATGATCAATCAGGAAACGCTTTCTTAACTCAACTTGAAACAACAAACGTCATTCCAATAGACAATCGTGGTGATATTACTCCACCAAATCGACTTGAAGCACCAACCTTGTCGGATCGCCCAGATGATGTGGGGGATGGTCTAAACATTGATTTCGAACTCAGTTTGGCTAGCGATGTTGAAGAATACCTTGTCTTCACTTCTTCATTACCGTTTACAGATGCTTCAACAATGGAACCTGCTGCAGTACTTTCTCGTTCACCTGAATTACCTGCAGAGGTTGAGATGTTCTCTGCAAACATCAATACCGAATCTCTACCATTAAGTCCGGGTGTATTGACTTGGGTCGCAGTAGTTCCTATCGACTCGTCAGGCAATGCATTCTATACTGATCTTGCAACGTCTAGTCGTTCTCCGATAGATAATTCACTTCTGGATCCCGGTCTTCACTTACCTGAAATTTCGGGAATTATATTGCAATGGACAGATGATGGAAACCAAATCAAGGTAGATTGGAACCGAATTGAGGATGATCCTAATGTCCGTTCATATTGGATTTACACATCTCTTGAACCATTTGAAGATACAAGAGAAGCAAACTTGGTTAAATCATATATTTTTGACAATACTTGGACGTTTGAACCAATATGTGGTAATGATGTTAATGAAACAAATACATCAATCTGTAATGATGTCCCGCATTACATTGCCGTTGTGGCACACGATGATGAAGTACATCGAACAGGAGTAACTCCACAACCCTTGACTCCATGGAATCCATCAATAGAATCCAATCCAGGAGATACTGAAGATGCAGCTTGGTGGGCTGATTTCTTTAATGCTCAAACGCTGATTATTCTATTATTGATGGTTATGATTTTGGTTGCCTTGGTTGCCTTGGTTGTTGGTCGTCGAAGAGACCCATCCGATGATTGGGTTCATCTCGCCCAAGGCACATATGGATTACCCCAACAAGCAGCTTGGGATGATTCTTCATCAGAGGTAGAAATTCCCCCAGGGTTGCCACAAACAACTTCTGCTGTAGTCCAGCCTGTAACACCTCAACAAGTTGCACCTGTTGACGAATACAGTTATTCACGACAGAGTGCGAAGGATTTGGTTCGAGACTATTCTCTTCCATCTGAAGATTTGCTTATTCAAGAGGCACGCCATCATGATGACAATAATGACAGATATCTAGATGCTTTAGAATTAGAGAATGCGGCAGCAGCTCTTCGTTCAGGAGAACCAAAGTCAGATGATCTTGATATGTCATTCCTTGATGATTTACTTTAATCTCAGAATATACATGATTGATTGGTAGTGTGGGTATTCATGGTAGACGAAAATCCTGCTACTTCTGTCTTCACAACTTGTAGATTTGATGAGAATGGAAAGATCCTAGGCCTTGAATATCACTTCAATCGTTTGATAGACGCTTCTAAGCAAATTAGGTGCCCCAATCCTGATGTCGAATTGCTTTCAACCACTCTTTCCGAATCAATCAAAAAATTCGGTAATAAGCAAGGATTAGCACGCTTAACATGGTCATCCAAAGGTCAAGCAACTTGCGAAACCCGTTCTTTGGAAGAACTACATTCTCCCTTGGTGGCAATTACGCACCCAGCACCCATGTGGTCTAGACGCTTTCGAGGGATTAAACATGGAAATTGGAATCCATATTTGGATGCTGCAAAAATAGCCAGAAACTCAGGAGCAGACATATCTTTGCTGGTTGTAAATCATGCAATTGTAGATGCGGATAGGGCGACACCATTAATTCTCGATGAAAATGGATGTGCATATTTTCCTGGTCCGGAACAAGGAGCAGTTAGATCGGTAACACTTTCTCTTATATCCAATCATTTAGAATCGAATGGAATACCTCTTCGTATGGCGTTTTTGACGGAAGAAATGATTCTCAGGTGTAAAGAATTGGTGGTTGTTGGGACAGGAATCGGAGTTCTTCCAATCGGAGAAATTGACGGAGTTGACATTCCTCTAGGAAATGTTCTAACAGAAATAATTTCAGAAGCATTGAAGATTGCATGGCAACAATCGTAAATTGGTGGTTGAATGATTGTACGTGATTTGGGACTCATGTCAAATGAATCACCACTCATTTCAATTCAAAGAGAATTACGTTCAACTAAATTACCAGAACATGCACCAGATGAATTGCTTTTACATTCGGGAGGACCCATTTCTAATATTGCTCAGTCATCTATTTTGATGGGCCCTCCTACACACAGGACTTTGTTTATACAACCTGAAAATGAAGAATTGATATCAGAGAATGGAAACCCCCTTGAAGGAAATTTGGTTTTTGATGCACCAAAGCCGCTAATCATCCAACATCAGGAATGGCAAACTTCTCATTGGGTGACAGTTGAGACAAATACGGCAGAAAGCTTGTCTGAAGCAATGCGAAATGTGTGTAAACACAAATGCATCGAATCTCCTACCGGAATGCCTAGTTTGGGTAGCGTCGCTGGAATTTTAAATTATGATTTGGTACAATGGACATCTCCCATAGGAGTGAGATATTCACCACCTAGTGAATCGATAATTGCGATTCTGTATCGTATTTCTGGATATATTTTTCATAATCGTTCCACGAACAAAATTCATCTGGTGGCAGAAGAAACCCATCCTTGGGCTGAAATAACTGAAATTCCCGATATAACTAATCAGCAATCATTCGACGTAGAAGGAGATTTAGAACCACAAACAACTTCTGATAATCATCATGCTGAAAAGATTAGGCAGATTATTGAATCAATTCGAGGAGGCCATCTATACCAAGTGAATTATGGAAGAACTTGGAGAGGTAATTCACAAGTACATCCTTGGCAGGTTTTTGAACATCTAGATTCATCGAATTCTGCACCCTATTCTGCTTGGATGCATTCTCCTGATCTGGATTTTGCAATTGTATCATCTAGTCCTGAATTGCTTTTGGAGACAGATGAAACATCAGTGTACACCCGCCCAATCAAAGGCACTCGTCCAAGGGGAGAAGGAATCGAGGCAGATCGAGCAGAGATAATGTCGATGTTAAAATCCAGAAAGGAAATTGCCGAACATATGATGTTGGTTGATTTAGAACGAAATGATGTTCGAAAAATAGCAAAATTAGGAACCACCAAATGGTCTGATTGGCGCATTGAATCTTTTCCAACTGTCCATCATTTGGTTAGTACCATTCAAGGCAATTATCGTAAGGGTCTAGATTGCATTGACGCACTCCAATCTCTTTTCCCTGGAGGCTCGATTACAGGATGTCCAAAGGATGCAACAATAGCATCGATTTCGTGGTTAGAACAAGCTCCTCGTGGTTCATGGACTGGTTCAATGGGATTCATCGATCCATTGACATCTCGTTCGATTTGGAATATATTGATTCGAACCATTGAGTTCCATAGTAAATCAGACAAATGGGTTGCTATCATTAAAGCGGGCGGAGGCATCACTGTTGAATCCAATCCAGCGTCTGAAGTGGATGAAGCTAAACTCAAAGCTAGTGCATTAATTGATGCCTGCTGGCCAGATTCAGATACAGATTCGTTCCGCGCGACAATCTCCTCTATTCCTTTGATTCAAACAATTAAACCGATAGATGAGAGAACGGAATCATTGGTTGAGAGATTGAATTCAGAATCGAATCGAAACACTGTCATCCCTCAAGATAAATCTGTTCGAGTATTGTTTATTGACAATCTCGACTCATTTACTTGGAACATTGTTGATGAATTGCGAATTTGTGGAGCGAATGTTGTGGTTATTCCAGGAAGAGGACCCATTCCTAATCGTTCTGTTGAAGAAATATTACAAGAGCATAAACCTACACATATTGTCATTGGCCCAGGTCCTTCAACTCCAGAAAATAGTCCTTTGACGATGTCCTTTGCATCTTGGGCTTTGAATCATCCAAATCCATTACCTACACTTGGTTTATGTTTAGGACACCAAGCTTTAGGAGTTGCAGATGGTTGGAGCTTAGGTCGTACCTCTACAGGTGCAGTTCATGGAGCCCCTACTCGAATTCAACATGTTTCTTCAGGCTTGTTTGTTGATTTGCCCCCTTCTCCAGTGATGATGCGCTATCATAGTTTGAGTATTCAAGAACCCAAATCTAATTCTTCTTTTATTCTTCGTTCTAATGCCTGGTTGGATCCCGCAGGGATTATTATGGGAGTCGAGGCAATCGATAAGCCAGTCCATGGAATTCAATTTCATCCAGAGTCTTGTGGGAGCCCCTATGGAAGACTGATATTGGCTAAATTTCTTTCACTTAAGCAAGAACAATTTGACAATCTTTATTCTATGGGAGAAACCAAATTGAATAGTAGAGTTGAAGGAGATTATACCTCTGCGATGGATTGAGTGGACGAATGGCGACTTGTAGATACTGTAGGGGAGTGTATCCTCAGGACCAGTTCATTACAGGCAATGGTCCACGATATCTTGTCTGTGTAAGGTGTGGTGTAGAGCAAGGTTTTGTCTCTGCGGAAGACACTCCTCAATTGTATTCGGATGATATTGTCAGAGATCGAACAGCATTGTATGCTAGAAGATATGGAATTTGGATGACATTATTTGTTGGTTGGATGATTTTCTTATCCATGGGTAGGGGAATCACGTTTTGGTCTCCAGCGATTTTTGTTGTACTCCTTCTATCCACTATCATTGTTCCAATTCGACATTTTTTAGGCGCAGCACGTTTCAAAGCAGAACAAACCCGTTTGACTCCTTGATCTTCTATTAATTCATACATTTACAGTGATGGATTCAAATATCCTGAGTTGGTTCCAATTGTCAGAGGGAACGCAGGGTACCCTAGATCGACATGTGGCTTGGAATGGCTAAAAACGGAGGACTGGAGCGAAAAATAAACGGAAATCGAACATCTGAAACCATCAGAAATCGCTTGTATGCGGTTCGATTTCCTAAGCTCCATAGAGTTATCAGAAGCGATAGCCATCCCATGTCCAATACAACCGCCAAATCCCAGAGATTTATTTTCGTGCAAAACACGAGTAATCCTGGAAAGAGAGAACGGCGGGTTCTCTGAAAGAAAGAAAAAATGCAAAGGAAGTAATAACAATGCAAAATATGAACAAAAAATTGAGTATGCTGATTGCACTGTTTTTGGTGTTAATGACTGCATCTGCAGGTGTTTCTGCAGATGGTACTGACCCACTCGACGGCTCCGACGGAGGCGCTGATTGGGATGGTGACGGTCTAACTAATGCCGAAGAACAGCAGCAAGGAACCGACATGACCAGAGCCGACACAGATGGCGACGGACTACCAGATGGATGGGAGGTCAATCATGGCCTAAACCCTAATTCTGGTGGTGACGCCAATGCGGACCCTGACGGAGACGGTTTGACGAACGCCCAAGAATATGCACGAGGAACCAATCCTAACAGTGCAGATACTGACGGTGACGGCAAACCTGACTCTACTGACGCGTTCCCGAACGACCCTAACGACGGAGAATCTTCCGATCAGGATGGAGATGGCATCCCAGATGCTTACGATCCAGATTACCAAGATTCCGAGACAGGTAGTGGAAACGGTGAGACCAACGGCGGTGGAGAATCCAACGATCAAGGTCAAGGCGAACAAGGTCAAGGCCAAGGTCAAGGCCAAGGTCAAGGCCAAGGTCAAGGACAAGGTCAAGGCCAAGGTCAAGGCCAAGGTCAAGGCCAAGGTCAAGGCCAAGGTCAAG